>NZ_JBFUKU010000460.1:0-2851 GCF_056400685.1 Pseudomonas sp. P5_A12
GTGCAGTAACCGCCGCCATAAACAGCGGTGACACCACGGGCCGCCAGACGCAAACGCGCCAGCTCATAGATGTCGGCCATGAATTTGCCGGCGTTTGGGCTTGGCACAAAAGCTTGGGCTGCGTCGGGTAATTGCTGAACGAATGTTTCGCGCACTTCCGGGCCAACTTCAAAGGCTTGCGGGCCAATGGCCGGGCCGAGCCAGACAAGCACGTCTTCTGCCGGTGCGGCCAACGCGTCGAGGGTCGCTTCCAGCACACCCGCCGCCAACCCACGCCAACCGGCATGGGCCGCCGCAACGCGAGAGCCTGCACGGTCGCAAAACAGCACCGGCAAGCAGTCTGCGGTCATTGAAGCGCAGGCAATACCGGGCGTGGCTGTCCAACTGGCGTCAGCAGTGGCTACCAGACTTGGGTCCGCGTGGGCCACGGCGATGCCGTGAACCTGTTGCAGCCAGGCCGGTTGAATAGAGAAATGATCGGTGAGGCGACGGCGATTTTCGACCACAGCTTCGGGGCTGTCGTCGACGTGATCACCGAGGTTGAGGCTGTCGAACGGCGCCAGACTGACGCCGCCCGCACGGGTGGTCACACAGGCTTTCACCCCGGCAGGCGCAGGCCAGCCGGGAATCAGCCAGTCACTCATCCGATGAACGCCTCACGGTCTTGCTTGAGCAGGGTCAGCAACCAGACGAAATCGTCCGGCAACGGTGATTCCCAGCTCATGCGTTTACCGGTAGTAGGGTGATCCAGTTCCAGGAACCGCGCATGCAGGGCCTGACGCGGGAACGCCTTCAACGACTCGACCATGGTCACGCTGGCTGCCGGCGGGATACGGAAGCGACCGCCGTAGGCAGGGTCTCCGACCAACGGGTAGTTAATGTGCGCCATGTGCACACGAATCTGGTGGGTACGACCGGTTTCCAGCTTCACCCGCACGTGAGTGTGGGAGCGGAAACGCTCGAGCACGCGGTAGTGGCTGACGGCTTGCTTGCCACCTTCCATCACCGCCATGCGCTGGCGTTGCTGGCCGTGACGACCGATGGGCGCGTTGATCTTGCCACCCGCCGTCACTACACCGATCACGATGCACTCGTAGATCCGGCTTACGCTGCGGCTCTGCAATTGAGTGACAAGCTGTGTCTGCGCCTGAATGGTCTTGGCCACCACCATCAAACCGGTGGTGTCCTTGTCCAGGCGATGCACGATACCGGCGCGGGGCACATTGATAATGTCCGGCACGTGGTGCAGCAAGGCGTTGAGCAAGGTGCCATCAGCGTGACCGGCAGCCGGATGCACCACCAGACCCGCAGGCTTGTTGATCACCAGGATGTCGTCATCTTCATAGACGATGTCCAGCTCGATGTCTTGAGCGATCCATTCGCCCTGAGCTTCCTGCTCGGCAGTCAGTTCAAGAATGGCGCCACCGTGAACGATGTCTCGCGGGCGGATAACCGCCCCATCCACAGTCAGGCGGCCGTCTTTGATCCAGGCGGAAAGGCGCGAGCGCGAGTGCTCAGCGAATAATTGTGCGGCGACTTGATCGAGGCGTTGGCCGCCCAATTCGGACGGCACCTCTGCGCGGAGTTCAATTTTATCGGACATGCTCAGACTAGGCGTCGGCACAGCTTTTGGTTTCGGCTGCGCGCTTGTGGTTAAATACGGCGTCTTTTGCCCCGAGGCTATACAACGGGGCGCTCATCATAACAGGACGGCCACGCCCAAGACAGCGGCCGTCATAGGGACGCAAGCCGCCATGCAAGTGAAACACCTGCTGCTGATCGCCATCCTCGCATTGACCGCTGCTTGCTCATCGAAGGAAGTCGTAGACGAAAACCTTAGCGAAGTCGAGCTGTACCAGCAGGCTCAGCAAGATCTGGACAAGAGTAGCTACACCAGCGCCATTACCAAGCTGAAGGCTCTGGAATCGCGTTATCCGTTCGGTCGCTACGCTGATCAGGCTCAACTCGAACTCATCTACGCGAACTACAAAAACACCGAGCCTGAAGCTGCCAAGTCGGCCGCCGAGCGTTTCATTCGACTGCACCCGCAGCACCCGAATGTGGATTATGCCTACTACATGAAAGGTCTGACGTCCTTTGATCAGGATGTCGGCCTGCTGGCGCGTTTCCTGCCGCTGGACATGAGCAAGCGTGATCCGGGTGCCGCTCGCGACTCCTTCAACGAGTTCGCCCAGCTGACCAGCCGCTTCCCGAACAGCCGCTACTCGCCGGACGCCAAGCAACGCATGATTTACCTGCGTAACCTGCTGGCCGCCTACGAGATTCACGTTGGCCACTATTACCTGACCCGTCAGGCCTATGTCGCCGCCGCGAACCGCGGCCGTTACGTAGTGGAAAACTTCCAGGATACCCCGTCTGTCGGTGACGGCCTGGCGATCATGACTGAAGCCTACCAGCGAATGCATCTGGACGAACTGGAGGCCACCAGCCTCGAAACCCTGAAGCTCAACTACCCGAACCACCCAAGCCTGGAAGACGGTCAGTTCAAGCCTTCGGTCGCCGAAGCTGACAACCGTTCGTGGTTGAGCAAGGCCACACTGGGTCTGATCGAGTCCCGTCCGCCGCTGCCGCCGGGCGAAACCCGCGCCAACCAGGACGTGCAGAGACAGTTCCAGGATGCCAAGGAAGCGATTCCGGCCGAACTGAAGCCTAAAGATGGAAATGGCGACGCAGTCGAAGAAGAGCAACACGAGTCCGAAGGTAACAACAGCGACCGCTCGTGGTTCAGCTACATGACCTTTGGCGTGTTCGACTGACACTTCAGGTTGTACAAAAAGGAGCCTTGCGAGGCTCCTTTTTTGTGGGCGTGATGATTACGCTGTGCGCTCGG
>NZ_JBFUKU010000461.1:0-2847 GCF_056400685.1 Pseudomonas sp. P5_A12
ATAAACGACAACGCCCCGGTCAATGCGGTCGGCAGCTTTTGAATCGCGCCGTACAACAGTACATACATCACGCCGGTGTGGACGATGCCCAGTGTCACCAGACTGGCCCAGGCACCCGGCGCTTGCGGCAGCGCTGAAAAGTGCGCGAACGGCGCAAGCAACAGCACGCCGGTGCAGACCTGGATCAACGCGATCAGATGGGGCGGCGTACCGGTCAGGCGCTTGATGATCAACGCGGCAATCGCATAAAGGAAGGCCGCGCCCAGCGCCAGGCCAATCCCCATCAGGTAGTCATTACCACTTTCGCCCTGCCCGCCATGGGCACTGACAATCGCCAGCATCCCGAGAAACGAAATGCCCAGCCAGAACAGCTTCTGCAGGGTGATCTTTTCGTTGAGGAACAACGCGGCAAGGCCTACCAACATGAACGGCTGAACGTTGTACACCGCCGTACCAATGGCTATCGAGGCGCGGGAATATGACGCAAACAACAGCACCCAGTTGCCGACAATCGCCACACCACTGAGCACCGCCAGCAGGAAAGTGGTACGGGTCAGAATGCCGGGACGCAAAAAGCCGAAGGCTGCGCAAATCAGTAACAAAGTGCCGGCCCCGAACAGGCAGCGCCAGAACACCACGTCGAGCACTGGTTGCCCGGACACCAGCACGAACCAGCCGATGGTCCCGGAAATCAGCATGGCGGCAGCCATCTCGAATGAGCCGTGACGTATTGATTTGTCCATCTTCAGACTCCTGTGTTTGAGCGCAAAGTATGCCAATCCGCCGGGGGGCTTCTCCAGCGCAAAAAGCAGGCTAAACTCGGTTTCTGCCTTTTTTATCAAGGCAGTTTTAATCAATTGCCTTATAGGGGTTTTCCATGACCGACGACATCGACCAAGTGCTGATCAGCGCCTTGATGGAAGATTCCCGGCGCTCGCTCAAGGCGCTGGCGCACTTGAGCGGCTTGTCTTCCCCCAGCGTTGCCGAGCGGTTGCGCCGTCTCGAAGAGCGGGGTGTACTCAAGGGCTACACCGTGGAGATAGACCCGAAATGCTTCGGCTATCAACTCCAGGCCATCGTGCGGATTCGCCCGCTGCCGGGTCAGTTGCAGGAAGTGGAACGGCAGATTCAGGCCATCCCCGAATTTACCGAGTGCGACAAAGTCACCGGCGACGACTGCTTCATCGCGCGCCTGCACGTGCGCTCGATGGAACAACTGGACACCCYCCTCGACCGCCTCAACACCCACGCCGAAACCAACACAGCAATCGTCAAGAAGACCCCGGTCAAACGCCGGTTGCCCCCGATGGCATGAGTGATGTTTGTTTGCCAATAGCGTAGATTGAGGGTTTTCCGGCGAAGGATTGGCGGTCTATGAAAACTCAGGCAATGCTACTGGTGGCACTGATGCTTGCAGGCTGCGGCACGATTCAAACGGTGGTGCGCGGTGATGAAGTGGCAGCTGAAAGCCTCAAGGAACAGAAGAGCTATTGTGGAGCAGTACCGCGAATCTACAGCGGTGTGAGCTATGATTTTTGCAGCTTGAATGCGCCGCTGAAAAAAGGGCTGGATGCACAAGAACACACCGATGTTCCAGCCGTCGTGCTGGTCGACGTGGTCATGTCCGGCGCACTCGACACCTTGTTGCTGCCCTACACCATTTACCGCCAGCAAGCCGATGGCAGCATAGTCATTGACTGAATGACCTGAATCTCAGGCAATAAAAAACCCGCCTGAGCGGGTTTTTTACTTAAAGCCTTCGATTAATCATCGCGGCTCATGATGCCGAACAGCTGCAACAAGCTGATGAACAGGTTGTAGATCGATACATACAGGCTGATCGTCGCCATGATGTAGTTGCGCTCACCGCCATGAATGATGGCGCTGGTCTGGTACAGAATGCAGACCGAGGAGAACAGCACGAAACCTGCGCTGATCGCCAGTTGCAGGCCGCTGATCTGGAAGAAAAAGCTCGCCAGCGTCGCACCCAGCAGCACAAAGAAGCCTGCGGTGATGAAACCGCCCAGGAAACTCATGTCCTTGCGGGTAATCAGCACGTAAGCCGACAGACCGCCGAACACCAGCGCCGTCATCGCGAACGCCGAACTGACCACTTCAGCGCCGCCCTGCATTCCCAGGTAACGGTTGAGGATCGGGCCGAGCAGGAAACCCATGAAACCGGTCAGGGCAAAAGCAGAAACCAGGCCCCAGGCAGAATCACGGAGTTTGTTGGTGAGGAAGAAAAGGCCGTAGAAACCGATCAGCACCACGAACACGTTCGGGTACCCGACGCGCATCTGCTGAGCGACAAACGCCATCACGCCGCTGAATGCGAGGGTGAGAGCGAGTAAGCCGTAAGTGTTGCGCAGGACGCGGCTAACCTCTAGCTGCTCAGCCTGCACGCTGTTATTAACTGCGTAATCCTGTTCGCGCATGGCGACACTCCTGTTGGTTTGAAACGTTCAGTCGCAAAGATCATAACAGACGCTCTGCAACTAGCTATGCAGAGAGTTTGACAGTGTGTTTCATTCAGGTATTATGGCGCCCGCAACACAAACGGAGGTGTGGCCGAGTGGTTTAAGGCAACGGTCTTGAAAACCGTCGACTGTAACAGGTCCATGAGTTCGAATCCCATCGCCTCCGCCATCTTTATACGACAAAGCCCTGATTTTTCAGGGCTTTGTCGTTTCTGGGGTTTGAGCCGAGAACCTCGGTGCGCAAGGTGTTCCATAACTATTATGGAAGTGTTCCAGAACTCAGGCTGTTTTCACTCCCTCCCTGACGTTTTGCCGACTGACCATCACCGCGTGATCAGGGGCATGACTACCGGCGACCTTGATTATCAGC
>NZ_JBFUKU010000462.1:0-2820 GCF_056400685.1 Pseudomonas sp. P5_A12
GCTCTGGAGCAAGCCCGTATCGGCGCCACACGGGTTGCGCTGGTCTTTGTCGACCTCAACGGTTTCAAGACCATCAACGATCGCTACGGACATGCAGCGGGCGACCACGTCCTGATCACCACCGCCACGCGGTTGAAGAAAATTTTGCGCTCAACCGACACCGTCGCCCGGATCGGCGGCGACGAATTTGTGGTCATTCTCCAAGGATTGCCTCAGGACATCTGCCTGCAGGATGAAGCGCGCAACATCTGCCAGAAAATCTTCGTCGAACTGTCACCGCCGATCACCGTTGGCAACGACCAGCGCCACATCGGCACCAGCCTAGGGGTCGCGGTGTACCCGGACCACGCGCCGAACATGGACCGGCTGATTCATATTGCGGACCTGGCGATGTATGAGGCCAAGCGCAGTGGGAATAATCAGTATCGGTTGGGCACCGAGAGTTCAGTGCGAGCTCCCAGCCAATAGGTCTTGAACGCTCCACCGGGATTGCTCGGTTGTTCGTTCGGGCGCTATCGCGAGCAGGCTCGCTCCYACAGGGGAACTCGATCACCTGTRGGAGCGAGCCTGCTCGCGATAGCGGTTTGTCCGTCAACGCGGCTGACGCATCCCGCCGAAGCCTTTATTCTTGGCGCCCCGCCGTATCGAGTGTTGGAGTAAGTCATGCCCCATGAAGGCAACCTGTTGCAAGCCGCTGTCGTATTTCTGTTCGCGGCGGTGCTCACCGTGCCCTTGGCCAAGCGYCTGCAATTGGGAGCCGTGCTGGGTTATCTGTTTGCCGGCGTGCTCATCGGGCCGTCGGTGCTGGGGCTGATCGGCAATCCGCAAAGTGTCAGCCACATCTCTGAACTCGGCGTGGTGTTGCTGTTGTTCGTCATTGGCCTGGAACTGTCGCCGCGACGCTTGTGGGTGATGCGCAAATCGGTGTTCGGCGTGGGCCTGGCGCAGGTGCTGCTGACGGGTTCGGTGATCGGTGTGCTGGCGCTGTTCGTTTTCGGTCAGCCACTGAACAGCGCCATCGTGCTGGGCCTGGGCCTTGCCTTGTCGTCCACCGCGTTTGGCTTGCAAAGCCTGGCCGAGCGCAAGGAACTGACCAGCCCTCACGGCCGGTTGGCGTTTGCGATTCTGCTGTTTCAGGACATCGCCGCGATCCCGCTGATCGCCATGGTGCCGCTGCTGGCGGGTGGCGATCACGCCAGCACCGCGAGCGACAATGTGAATCATGGTTTGCGCGTGTTGGGCAGCATTGCGGTGGTGGTAATCGGCGGACGCTATCTGCTGCGCCCGGTGTTTCGCGTGGTCGCCAAGACCCGTTTGCCGGAGGTGTCCACCGCCACGGCGCTGCTGGTGGTGATCGGTACGGCGTGGCTGATGGACCTGGTCGGCGTGTCCATGGCGCTTGGCGCGTTCCTCGCCGGCTTGCTGCTGGCGGACTCCGAATACCGTCATGAACTGGAAGCGCAGATCGAACCGTTCAAAGGCCTGCTGCTGGGTCTGTTCTTCATCAGCGTCGGCATGGGCGCCAACCTGAGCCTGTTGCTCAGCGCGCCGATTGCCGTGCTCGGGCTGACGCTACTGCTGATCGCAATCAAGTTGCCGTTGCTGTTTATCGTGGGCCGATTGGCCGGTGGCTTGGGCAAAGTCAATGCGCTGCGTCTGGGCATCGTGTTGGCGGCCGGTGGTGAGTTCGCGTTTGTGGTGTTCAAGATCGGCCGCGATCAAGGCTTGTTCGAGCCGCACCTGTACGACTTGCTGGTGCTGACGATCACCCTGTCCATGGCAGTGACGCCGCTGTTGTTGCTGCTGTGCGCACGGCTCTATTCGCCCAAGGTGCAACCCGTCGTGGTGCCGGAAACATTCCGCCAAATCGACACCGATGCGCCAAGGGTGGTGATTGCCGGCATGGGCCGGATGGGTCAGATCGTGGCGCGGATTCTGCGGGCGCAAAACATCAAGTTCGTGGCGCTCGACACCTCGGTGGAAACCATCGAGCTGTCCCGCAGTTTCGGCGGTGTGCCGGTGTTCTATGGCGACCCGATGCGCCCGGAGATCCTCAGCGCGGCCAAGGTCGAACAGGCTGAATATTTCATCATCGCCACCGATGATCCGGACACCAACATCAAGACCGCCGAGGTGGTGCACCGCTTGTATCCACACATCAAAATCATCGCCCGGGCGCGTAACCGCCAGCATGTGCATCGCCTGGTGGACCTCGGCGCCGAGGCGATTCGCGAAACCTATTACTCGAGCCTGGAAATGAGCCGGCGCACGCTGGTGGGACTGGGCCTGACCCAAGCCCAGGCCGATGCGCGGATCAAGCGTTTCAAGCATCACGACGAGCAGGTGCTGGAGGCGCAGCATGCCGTGTATGACGATGCGGCGAAGGTCTTGCAGACCGCGCAGGAAGCGCGGGCTGAGCTGGCTAAACTGTTTGAGTCGGATCAGTTGGAGGAGCAGGAAGCAGGTAAGGTTTAAGCCCTGGGGTGACAGTGCTGACGCCATCGCGGGCAAGCCCGATCCCACAGTGGCGCTTTATATATGGAAGGCCACACAGCAAAACGCCGCTTCCACCAATGGCAGAAGCGGCAGAGGCAATGAGGCCTCAGCGGATCAATGCATGAACAGGGCGATCAGGATGATGATCGGGATTGGCACACCGAGAAAGAACAGCAGTAATGAGCGCATGATGATTCTCCTGGGTTAGCGGACAGGCAGCGAAGCAGTGGTGACATAGGCGTCGGTTTCCACATACACCACGGCGTCCCGACGACGACCGCCATAGGTAGCGGCGAGGCTGGCGAAAAACGCACCGATCAGCAG
>NZ_JBFUKU010000463.1:0-2818 GCF_056400685.1 Pseudomonas sp. P5_A12
TCAGTCGCCAGCGCCTTGTCCAGCAACAGCTTGAGCTCGGGCAACGCCACCGGTTTAGTGACGTAGTGAAACGCGCCCTCTTTCATCGCCACCACGGCATCTTCGACATTGCCATAGCCGGTCATCATGATCACTTTCAGGTCCGGCGCGCTGACGCGCAGCTTCTGGATCAGATCGTGACCACTCATGCCTGGTAACGAATTGTCGGTCAGCACCACGTCGGGGGCGAACGTACTTAATTTCACCAGTGCATCTTCAGCAGAGTGGCAAACCGTCACCTCGAAGTCTTTGCGTTCAAGGTAGGTCTGTATATTCTCGGCGAGGATTTCATCATCCTCGACCAGCAATATGCTGCGCTCCATATTCCYCTCCCGTTGCCACTCTAAAATTGAGACAGACGCGGGTTCCTTCCTGCTCTTGGCTGGTCAGTTCGACCGAGCCTTCGAAACGCTCCATTATTCGTTTGACCAGGGCCAGGCCTACGCCTAACCCGCCTTGTTTGGTGGTGAAAAACGGCTTGAAGACCATCTGTTGCTGCTGCCTGGTCATGCCTTTGCCGGTGTCAGTGAGAATCATGCGCACATGACCGGCGCTTGGCTGTTCGATATCAATTGTCAGGTGGCCGCCCTTGGGCATCGCTTCCAGGGCGTTGGCAAACAGGCTATTGAGTATTTGCGTCAGCAGCACCTGTTGGCTGACGATCGGTGGGCAGGTTTTAGGCGTGAAGTGCACTTCCACGTTCGAACGTTTGATCAGCGCCTCGAAAGCACTCAGGGTGTCATCGATGGCCAGCACCAGATCGACTGTTTCGTAGTCGTCATTCATGGGGCGCAACGACACCAGTAACTCCCGAACCCAGCGTGACATGCGATCGACCTGACTGATGATGTCGCCGATATTCTTCTGCGCACTCTGGCTGGCGACGTCCTGGGCCATCTCGGCGCTGGAGCGAATAGTGGCCAGCGGATTGCGCAAACTGTGCGCGACCGCCGAGGACATTTCCCCCAGCGCGACGAAGGTTTCATTGGTCACCAATTCTTTTTGCTGGCTCTTCAGCAACATCGAGGCCTGACGCACAATCCAGAACAACCCCAGGTAAATGATCAGGCCGCCGAACACCGTCGCCAGCCAGATGGCCCTGAAACCGCGCTGGATGCGCTCCACCAGGTCCCGCGGCTCCTTGTAGATCTCGACCATGGCGACCACTTTGCTTTTGTCCGCATTGAACATCGGGATGTAGTTCTCGACGAACAGGTATTCCGGCTCGCGCAGCAGTCTCTGTTCGGGACGCTCATCGTCGACCTCGTGATAGCTGGTGGACACCGCCTCCTTCATTTCAAACGATTCGTCCAGCTCAGTGTCGCCTTCAATGCGCTCGCCGATCAGCTCCGGGTTCGTCGACCACACCACGGTACGATCAAGCGCGTACACGCTGGCCAACAAAATGTCCGGCAGATGTTCCACATGATCGATAAATTCAGCGCGCGCAGACGCGCGGGTTCCCGGGGACACGTCGGGATAGGCGTTGTCCAGGCGCGGGTCGAGCATTTCGCCCATGGTTCTGTTCGAGGTGATCGAGGCATGACGATTTTCGGCTTCACCAATGGCCTGAATGAATTGTGCGGTCAGGATGGAGTCACGCTCGATGCTCTCGGTGACGACGAAGCGCGTGGAAATATAGCCAAGCCCCGACGCGACGGCGGCGATGATCAAGAAGCTGCCCACGGAAAACCAGCGCAGCAGATTGAACTGCTTCAGCCGGTTATGGCTTTTTTCTTCTTCTACCGGCGTGGCTGGCGCCAATTCTTTTTGTTGCTCCAGTATCGGCATAGGGTTGTCCTGAATACTCGCTTCAAGCCTGTTCAACCATGTCACCGAGCAGTGTAGGAGGCATTGAACCCGCCTGTCTCTGACCCAATGATATTATTTAGCCGCTATTGCGCCTGCACCGCTTGCAACGGTTTCTGGCGGTCAGTTTCTTCCTGCAAAAACTCTATGATCGATTGCGCGGACTTCTCATCCAGACGCAGGTTGGGCATCGGGATCTTGTCGTAACGCTCAAACAGCTCCACGGCAATCGGGTCTTTCTCTTTCAGCATCTTGTCCGGCTCACGAATCCAGCGGTTGAGCCAGGCCGGGTCACGTTGGCGGGTCACGCCGATCAGGTCCGGGCCGATGCTGCGCATGCCGATGCCCTGCCCGTCCATCGGGCCGAGGCTGTGGCACGACGCGCAGCGGGTGCGAAACAGTTCTTCGCCATTGCTTGGCGGGCGAATTTCCGGAGCGTTGGCGTAGCTTTCTCCCGTGCTGGCTTTTTTCCAGTTCTGCAAGGTGTTGGCCAACTGATCGGCGAGAATCCACGGGTTCTCGAACGGTGAGGCTTTCATCCAGCGACCAGTGGTCTGGTTGCCGACGATCAGGCTCAGGTTGTGGTCCTTGTTGCGGCCGTTGTCGACGCCTTCTATGAACAGCCCGAGTTTTTTGCGCAGGTCAGTGACGTCGGCAAACTCCCCGGTGAGGAATTTCCAGCCTGGCCCGACCTGGAAGCGTTGCGCATAGGCCTTGAGCACTTCGGGCGTGTCGCTCAACGGGTCGATGCTGATGGAATAGAAGAAGATGTCCTGGCCAACCCGGTCGCCGAGCAGCTTTTGCACCTGACGCAGGCGCGCGGTTTCCAGTGGGCAGGAGTCGCTGCATGTGGTGAAGATGAAGTTGATCACCACCACCTTGTCCTTGATCAAATCATCGAAAAAACGCACCTGCTGACCGTCCTGGTCGGTCAGCAGGGTGTTGGGGAAATAGTCGCCGCCCCAGGGTG
>NZ_JBFUKU010000464.1:0-2818 GCF_056400685.1 Pseudomonas sp. P5_A12
GATCGCCCCATTGCATCAACAGCCGCGCCCGCTGTTCCCAGCCGGCAGCATTCTGAAATGTCTCCAGCGCCGTCACCGCATCGACAGGCAAGCTCATCGCAACAGCTCCAACGCCTGATCCAGCGCTTCAAAGAACCGCTCCAGGTCTTCGGAATCGTTGTACAGCGCCAGCGATACCCGAATCGCCCCGGCCAGCTCGAAGCGCTTGAGCAGCGGCATGGCGCAGTGATGGCCGGCGCGCACGGCGATGCCCTGTTCGGTCAGCAAATGTGCCAGATCCGAGTTATGCACACCCTCGACGACAAAACTCGCCAGTGCCAGTTGCGGCTTGCCCAGCAGCCGAATGCCGTTACGTGCTTCAAGCCCCTTGAGCAAATAGTCATGCAGCGCGGCTTCATGGGTGTTTACGGCGTCCTGGTCGAGCCCGGCCAGATAATCCAGTATCGCCCCCAAACCAATCACACTGGCAATCGGCGGCGTTCCAGCCTCGAAACCCAGCGGGGCAGGGCGAAAGCGTGCGTGTTGGTAATCCGCGTCCAGCACCATTTCGCCACCAAATTGCCAGTGGCGCAGTTGTTTCAACGCTTCATTGCGACCGTACAACACGCCGAGTCCGTCGGGACCGTAGAGCTTGTGACTGGAAAATACATAAAAGTCGCAACCCAGTGCCTGCACGTCATGCCGACCATGCACTACGCCTTGCGCGCCATCGACCACGGTCAATGCGCCGTGGGCTTGAGCCATCGCTAACAGCTCGGCCAACGGCTGCCAGGCGCCAAGCACGTTGGACAGCTGACTGACCGCCAGCAAGCGGGTTCGTGGATTGATCAACTGTGCTGCGGCATCCAGGTCGATCAACCCGGCAGTGTCCAGCGGCAAGATCACCAGTGTCAGCTCGCGCCGCTGGGCCAGTTGCTGCCATGGCAGCAGGTTCGCGTGATGCTCCAGGGCGCTGATGACGATCTCATCGCCCGGATTGAATAGAGGTTCAAGGCCATACGCCAAGAGGTTCAGCGCGGAGGTCGCGCCGTGAGTAAAAATGATCTGCCCGCCATCGCCGGCATTCAGCCAGTGGGCGACTTTACTGCGGCTGGCCTCGAACGCCTGGGTGGCATGGGCGCCGGGCAAGTGTTGGGCCCGATGCACATTGGCTGCGCCGTTGGCGTAGTAGTGCGTCAGGGCATCCAGCAGGGCTTGAGGCTTTTGCGTGGTGGCGGCGTTGTCCAGATAGGTCTGGCCTTGCCGTTGCAGAGCGGCGATGGCCGGAAAATCGGCGCGCCAGGGAGAGGAAATCATCATGTTATTCGGCCCTGGTAAACATGGGCGGGTGTACGCCAGACCTTGTAGGAGCGAGCCTGCTCGCGATGGCGTCCGTAAGACCGCCAAAAAAGCATCGCGAGCAGGCTCGCTCCCACAAGTACCTGCGGCACTTAGTTGTGAGCGTGCAGCGCTTCGTTCAGTTCGATGGCCGATTTGTGGGTTTTGCATTCCACGGCACCGGTCTCCGAATTGCGGCGGAACAACAGGTCAGGTTGACCGGCCAGTTCACGGGCCTTGACGACTTTGACCAGCTTGTTGTGCTCGTCCAGCAGGGCCACTTTGGTGCCAGCGGTCACGTACAGGCCCGACTCAACGGTGTTGCGGTCGCCCAACGGAATACCGATACCGGCGTTAGCACCGATCAGGCAGCCTTCGCCGACCTTGATCACGATGTTGCCACCACCCGACAGAGTGCCCATGGTCGAGCAACCGCCGCCCAGGTCCGAACCCTTGCCGACGAATACGCCAGCGGAAACGCGGCCTTCGATCATGCCCGGGCCTTCGGTGCCGGCGTTGAAGTTGACGAAACCTTCGTGCATCACGGTGGTGCCTTCGCCCACATAGGCGCCCAGACGGATACGCGCCGCGTCAGCGATACGTACGCCGGCCGGAACCACGTAGTCGGTCATTTTCGGGAACTTGTCCACCGAGAACACTTCCAGCAACTCGCCACGCAGACGGGCTTCCAGTTGATGCTCAGCCAGTTCGGACAGGTCGATGGCGCCCTGGCTGGTCCAGGCCACGTTCGGCAGCAACGGGAACACGCCGGCCAGGTTCAGGCCGTGCGGCTTGACCAGACGATGGGACAGCAGGTGCAGTTTGAGGTAAGCCTCAGGCGTGGAAGTCAGCTGAGCGTCTTCGGCCAGAAGGGTCGCGACCAGCGGCTTGTGGCTCTCGGCCAGACGGGTCAGCAGCGCAGCCTGGGCAGCGTCGACGCCTTTCAGTGCTTCAGCCAGTTGCGACGCCTGAGCGGTGCTGAACGCGATGGCCTGATTGCCTTCGGTGTAGCCCAGAACCGGTGCAATGGCCGCGACCAGTTCGGCCGACGGGTTGAGCAGTGGCTGTGCGTAAAAAACTTCCAGCCATGCGCCTTGACGGTTTTGAGTACCAACACCAAAGGCCAGGCTAAACAGGGTAGTGGACATGTAAATAACCTCTAACAAAATTGAACGGGCTGGCTTACTTGAGAGCTGCCGCGTAGATATCTGGCTTGAAGCCAATCAGGGTTCGGTCACCGAGATCGAGCACCGGGCGCTTGATCATCGAGGGTTGTGCGAGCATCAGCTCGATGGCTTTCGGCTGGTCGAGATCGGCTTTGCGTTCGTCGTCGAGCTTGCGAAAGGTCGTGCCAGCACGGTTCAGCACCGCTTGCCAGCCGTGCTCGTCGCACCATTGGGTCAGGTGTTCACGGTCGATTCCGGCCGTTTTGTAATCATGAAAGTCATAGCTGACAGCGTGTTCATCGAGCCAGGTGCGCGCCTTTTTCATGGTGTCGCAG
>NZ_JBFUKU010000465.1:0-2813 GCF_056400685.1 Pseudomonas sp. P5_A12
GGGTGAGATGCGGCAGTGCCTCACTCACTTCGGGCCGCGGGCTTGAGTTCACCCCTGACGCCTGGTAGGTACTGGAGGACAGCACCGTCGCAGAGCATCAAGAATGGGCTCTGCTGAAGTGGCCCTCTGCTGATCGAGAGCTTTGATGACAGCTTAAAAAGCAGGAGACCAGAGGTCATAGTCGAGTGCGTAGCTAGAGCCATCGCGGTGGATGTGGCCGGTCGTAGGCAAGTTGAAATGCATGCCAGTGACTTTGGTGCGATCACTGGCAACTCGATCGAGCAGTCGGTTACGCGTAGCTGCCGCCTGGGCTGGATCACTATCAAATGCAATTGTCACTTCCGGCTGGACGACCTGGATGTGCGGGAAGTGAACGATGTCACCCCATACCAGGATCGAGTCTGAGCCTTCACCGATCAAATACCCAGTGTGGCCAGGTGTGTGACCAGGAAGCGCGACGGCCTGAATACCCGGAAGAATGTCCTCGCCGATGAATGTCACAATACGGTCGTCRTACGCATCGAACGCATTCTGCGCAAGTTCGAAGAATGGTTTGAAGCCGTCCGGTGCATTTGAGCGGATGGTGTCGTTCCGCCAGAACGCAAGCTCCTGATCGTGAACGAACAGTCTTTCGACGTTACGGAAGATTGGGGTCTTCAGCGGGCCAGCCAAGCCACCGATATGATCCGGGTGTGCATGAGTCAGGAGGACGGTATCAATCTGAAGTGGATCAATACCCGCTGCTGCCAATGCAACATGAAGCCTGCCTCCCCAGCCGCTAACACCACCCGCACCGCTATCGATCAGGATCGTCCGGTCACCCTTCTGCACGACGTAGATGTTGATGTTCATACGTGGGACTGGCTCTGCTCCGCGCTTTTCCAGCAAGGCTTCAGCCTTGGAACCATCGATACCGCTAAGCAGTTCGAAAGATACATCAAGGTAGCCGTCACTAAGCATTGTGACTGTCATGTCGCCCACACGTTTGCGATTGACTGCAGGTGCTTGGAACGTTTGGATAAGACTCATACAGACCTCGATAGCCGTGCTCACCATGAGCATTTCTTGAGTGAAAGCTTATGCCCGACAGGTGATCCGATCCGCTCAACTTAGTGCGTTTCCCGCTCATGTATGTGGAAAATCCACGGTGGAAAGTAATTGAACCAGTGGTGGGTACAGCATTGATTTTTCGGTTTGTTTCAACAAAGGCTATGCAAAACGCGCTACCTTGATATAGAGCCCGGCATTGATAGGAGCCATCATTTGACCCGTGATACCGCCTCAGGCAAAGCTGATGGCATCTTGCAAAGCCTACTCACGTTGGCTACATCGGATAAGCCGCTGCCCTGCGACTGTCTTCGCTCGATCCAGTCCCACTTAGTGAAAAAACATGATGTCGATGGCCCGACCTTGGCGTTCCCGCTGTTGGGCTATTTTCGCTACAACGAAAACTCCGATTGGCATGAAGTCCACCCAGGCGGCGTTTTGGTAGTCCCAAATGCCAGATCATTCGACATCGAGTACATACCCGATGCGGTCGCAAATGAATTCATTGCGATGAGTGTTGTATTGACTGATGAGCAGCTAGAGGCGACCCGACTTCTGATCGCTGAGCCACCCGAAAGTGAACGAGGTGCCATCTCTTCGATCGCGCTATCCATGCTGGATGAGCCACTTGACCGGTGGACTCGCGCCATGAAGAAAGGAGAGCGGACGCTTTCGTTGCATGCCATGGTAGAGGTAGTCATTCACCTGCACGGTCATGGTCATCGCGGATTGCTCCGACTGCCGCCGGACAGCTTGGCCGCAACGATCAAGCGAATGGTAGGTAGTGAGCCAAGCAAGGGTTGGTCGGCGCAGGACATCGAGGAAACCCTCGGCATCAGCGGCCCCACTCTCAGGCGCAAGCTGGCAAGCGAACATACGAATCTTCGCACTTTGATTGCGGATGCGAGGGTGTCAAATGCCCTCCACTTGCTCATGACCTCTAGCCTGCCCGTTAAGACGATCGCCTCGAAAGTGGGCTATGCCTCAGTCGCGAGCTTCAGCAAACGCTTCACAGAGCGATACGGAACGGAGCCATCTAGATTTCGGCAAAATGCATGAGCCTGTACTCGCGCTTTTAGGTGCGAGACAGCTTACTGATTAGGTTGGCAATGATGCGGTAAACCGTGCGAGGCTCCTGATGAATGACGGCGCTTTTTAAGCGCGCAGGCCTTAAGTCGGGATAGCCATTCGCACTGGGTAAGAAGTCCTTAATTTTGCAAATGAAGACCTGACTATGAATATGATCGAGGCGATGGAAATCTACGTGGCTGTGGTTGAACAAGGCAGCTATACCCGTGCTGCTGAGTCGCTGAGGCTTCATCGGCCTGCCCTGTCTAAAGCCATTCAAAACCTTGAACAGGAACTCAACGTCCAACTTTTGCATCGCACAACCCGCAAGATCCATGTGACACCGGAGGGTGACGAGTTCTATGGCAGGTGCAAGCAGTTACTCGCTGACCTATCAGATACAGTCGCATGGTTCTCACCTGATCGACCTCCACGAGGCAAGCTGAGGGTGGACGTCCCGGTGACACTCGCCAAGGCATTCATCATCCCTTCCCTTCCCAGGTTTCGCGAGCTCTACCCGGAAATCGAATTGATCCTGGGTTCCTCGGATCACCAGGTCGATTTGATTGCTGAAGGGATAGACTGCGCGGTACGACTCGGAGAACTCGATTCATCCAGTCTGGTAGCTCGAAGGATTGGCACTGTGTCCATGGTCACTTGTGCTGCCCCTTCTTACCTAGAGCAGCACGGTGCACCTT
>NZ_JBFUKU010000466.1:0-2807 GCF_056400685.1 Pseudomonas sp. P5_A12
GGTCATGGAGTGTTCCGAGGCGCCTTTTTGCGCTTTACAGATCATCGACTCGTGAACAACAGTACGAGCGGGGGCGTGCGCTCGACAAACGACATTGGTTTTACTTGGATGACAAAATGTCACGTGAAAAGAAAGTTCTCATCCCTACGGAAAGCGTGCGACATCTACCGGCGCTCAACGCTTTTGAAGCCGCTGCACGGCTAGGCTCCTTTCAAGAGGCTGCAACCTTTCTGCACCTGACACCTTCCGCAATCAGTCATCAGGTTCGAAGGTTGGAAAACGTATTGGGTGTGGCGCTTTTTGTTCGACGCAATCGGCAAATCGAATTGACCGAAAGCGGCCGCAAACTGCAGCTTCACGTCAGCAGGGGGCTGGCTGAGATCTCAATCGGGCTTCAAGCGGTCAAGGAAGCCAGTGATACCAGTCCGTTACGCATCAGCGTGGCACCCAGCTTCGCGGCTACCTATCTGAGTGCGGGCATGGCGCAGTTCGAGCATGAGAACCCGGATATCACCGTACACATGGAGTTTTCATCCAGATTGGTCGATCTGGAAGCCAGTGAGCTGGACATCGCCATTCGCCATACCACGCAGACCAGATTCAGCGTATTTTCCGAAAAACTGGCGGATGTATCGGGTGCGCCTGTATGTGCACCGCAAATTGCGGCAAGGCTTGTTGCAGGGGAAAGTATCGAGAGTATCCCTCGCCTTACGTTACTCCAGGCGCCTGGTGTCTGGACGCTATGGAATCAAGCCGCTGGACGCATGGATATCCCACCACAGCGTGAGTTGCTTTTTGAAAGTCTGAGTGATGGCCTACAGGCGGCAATTGACGGTCTCGGATTGATAATGGCGCCGTTAGGCCTTATCGAAAAGTACCTCAAGACTGGCCAATTGGTCATGCCTTTCAAAGAGAAAGTAGAGCGAGTGTCTGCCTATCGGTTGTTGTGTCCTCATGGCAATGAGGCGTCGCCCAAGGTCTTGCGGCTGCGGCGCTGGATAAAGGCTGTAATTCGCAATAGTGGCAATATCGACGGCTGTTGTCCGGTCAGAAAGGTGTAAGTCGCCGATAGGGTTTGAACGACGTTATTGCATTTCGAACGCAAGTAGCGATGCAACTTCAGGTCTTTTTCACAGTAGGAATAGTGCCAGATCAGCGCCTCTTCAGAGGTCATCGGCTTGGGCAAAATCTTGTCTGCAGCGAATCATCAGGCAATAAAAAGCCGCGCAATGCGCGGCTTGAGTGTCAATGCCCTGAAATCAGACGTTGAAACGGAAGTGCATCACGTCGCCGTCTTTAACAATGTAATCCTTGCCTTCCAGGCGCCATTTGCCGGCTTCTTTGGTACCGGCTTCGCCCTTGTACTGGATGAAGTCGTCATAGGCGATAACTTCGGCGCGGATGAAGCCTTTTTCGAAGTCGGTGTGGATCACGCCAGCGGCTTGTGGTGCGGTGGCACCGACGCGGACGGTCCAGGCGCGGACTTCTTCGACGCCGGCGGTGAAGTAGGTCTGCAGGTGCAGCATTTCGTAGCCGGCGCGGATTACGCGGTTCAGGCCAGGCTCTTCGAGGCCCAGGGCTTCGAGGAACATGTCTTTCTCTTCGCCGTCTTCCAGTTCGGCGATTTCGGCTTCGATCTTGTTGCAGACCGGAACCACCATGGCGCCTTCTTCGTCGGCGATGGCCTTGACGATGTCCAGCAGCGGGTTGTTCTCGAAACCGTCTTCAGCGACGTTGGCGATGTACATGACCGGCTTGGTGGTCAGCAGGTGGAAGCCACGAATCACTGCCTTGTCGTCGACGCCCATGTTCTTCATCAGCGTGCGCGCAGGCTTGCCGAGGGTGAAGTGAGCGATCAGTTGCTCCAGCAGGCCTTTCTGGACCACGGCATCCTTGTCACCACCCTTGGCATTACGGGCGACTTTCTGCAGTTGCTTTTCGCAGCTGTCGAGGTCGGCGAAGATCAGTTCCAGGTCGATGATCTCGATGTCGCGTTTCGGGTCGACGCTGTTGGAGACGTGAATCACGTTCTCGTCTTCGAAGCAGCGGACCACGTGGGCGATGGCATCGGTTTCGCGGATGTTGGCGAGGAACTTGTTGCCCAGGCCTTCACCTTTCGATGCGCCGGCAACGAGGCCTGCGATGTCGACGAATTCCATGGTGGTCGGCAGGATGCGCTTTGGATTGACGATGGCTGCCAGAGCATCCAGACGTGGATCCGGCATCGGCACGATACCGGTGTTCGGCTCGATGGTGCAGAAGGGGAAGTTCTCGGCCGCGATCCCGGATTTGGTCAGGGCGTTGAACAGAGTGGACTTGCCGACGTTAGGCAGGCCGACGATGCCGCAATTGAATCCCATGGTGTTTTCCCCGAGGAGTAGAGTCAGGCCTTCTGGCTGTGCAGGTTTTTCATCGCGCGGTTCCATTCACCGGCGAGGATATCCGGCAGCACGCCGAGGGCAAAGTCGATGCTGGCATCGAGTTTTTCCTGTTCGGCGCGTGGCGCACGACCCAGGACGAAATTTGAAACCATACTGGCAACGCCCGGGTGGCCAATGCCAAGCCGCAAGCGGTGAAAGGTATTCTGATTGCCCAGTTGCGCGATGATGTCGCGCAACCCGTTGTGACCGCCATGGCCGCCGCCCTGCTTGAGCTTGGCAACGCCCGGAGGCAGATCGAGTTCGTCGTGCGCCACGAGGATTTCTTCAGGCTTGATGCGGAAGAAACCCGCCAGAGCTGCTACGGCCTGGCCGCTACGGTTCATGTACGTGGTGGGAATCAGCAGACGAACATCCTGACCCTGATAC
>NZ_JBFUKU010000467.1:0-2789 GCF_056400685.1 Pseudomonas sp. P5_A12
GTCATGAAGAACATCACGTACCCAAACCTCTGCACGCCCGCCTGAAGGCCGTATGAGGCTGCTGTGGTCGCGTAGTATCCCGTGACTTTTCCGTTCTCGATCAATTCGCCTTCGCCATGCTGTGCGCCGGCGATGAGGCCCGCTTTCAGCACATCAGGGAAAACGAGGATACCCTTGGCTCGCTGCGCGAGAGCGCGCGCTTGTGGCGTTTTGGTATACAAACTCTGTAACGCCGCGTTCGCCTCGCGGTCCATTTCCGCGTTAGCAGCCTTCGCACCAGAGGCGGAAGTTGATTGATCCATTTGGCAGCCCGCAGTGATTGCGAAGATTGAAATCATTGCCATCATTCGAAGGTGTTTGAACATGAGCAATACTCCGTTTTTGATAGTTATTGCAAAGACTCGATTGCAGCGCTCCGGGTACCRGCAAACGCACTCGTGCCAAGCCAGCGCCACAAGTTTTCTGCATCCTGCACGGCGCCGTCTACTCGCAGCTCTCGCGACTGAAGAACCTCTCTGGGTGTGCGGTCGCCCGTCCACACCTCGGTCAACGCGCGCACGCTAGAGTCCACGACGAGCGTGAGTTCGCGGCCGGGGTCGTCGCGGCACAGATCTGCCACGCCCTGTTCGACCACCAACCACCACTCTTGCTCGCCGGACCGTGCGTCGCGGAACCTGAAGTGGATGACTACCGGTCGGGACGGGAACATCTCGATGCGTACAAACCGGCGCACATCCCACATGAGCAGGCCGGCGTCGAGTTCGTTGTCGCGAAGGCGACTGCCTATCCACCGCGAGCCCCAATGGCCTAGCGCCATAATGATGGGACGCAAATCCTCGCCTGCCTCGGTCAGGCTGTACTCCCAGATTTTGCCTGCGGCCGTGCGATGCACGACACCGATCTCTTCCAGGTGGCGCAGCCGCTGTGCCAACAAACTGGTGGACATCCGGGGTACGCCGCGGTGCAGTTCATTGAAGCGTTTACTGCCGCACAGCAGCTCGCGCACGACCAAGGGCGTCCAGCGTTCACACAGTGCTTCAGCACCGCGTGCGACGGTGCAGAACTGACCGTAGCTTTCGTCCATCGCCTGTCCTCCGCAACTACAACGCTTCAGATTCTGCACTAGTCTCGCGACTTCGCCACGCGCACGCTGAAGCCCTCAATAGCCAACCGCCACAGGAGAACGTCATGACCATGATAGCCATCATTCAGCGCCCGCCAGTGCTGCTCGATCGCAGCGCGACGATCGCCCGAGCCGTGCAATCGGTCGCTGAAGCAGCAGCGGCGGGGGGCTCGTTGATTGTTTTACCCGAATCGTTCATTCCTGGTTACCCGTCATGGATCTGGCGGCTGGCGGCGGGAAAGGACGGTGCGGTAATGGGCCAGTTGCACACGCGGCTGCTGGCCAACGCCGTTGATATTGCGAACGGTGACCTGAGCGAATTGTGCGAGGCCGCCCGCGTTCACGCCGTGACGATCGTTTGCGGCATCAATGAATGCGAGCGGCGCAATGGCGGCGGCACGCTTTACAACAGCGTAGTCGTTATTGGTCCGACCGGCGAAGTGCTCAACCGACACCGTAAGCTGATGCCAACGAATCCCGAGCGCATGGTGCATGGCTTCGGTGATGCGTCCGGATTGCGTACGGTCGATACCCCGGTCGGCCGCGTGGGTGCGCTCATCTGCTGGGAAAACTACATGCCATTGGCGCGCTATTCCCTGTATGCCCAGGGGGTGGAAATCTACGTCGCCCCCACGTACGACACGGGCGAGGGCTGGATCTGCACGATGCGTCACATTGCACTGGAAGGTCGCTGCTGGGTGCTCGGCAGTGGCTCCTCGCTGCGCGGCAGCGATGTTCCCGATGACTTCCCGGCTCGTGCGCAGCTGTTTCCCGATCCGGAGGAATGGATCAACGACGGCGACTCGGTGGTGGTCAATCCTCAAGGCCGGATCGTGGCCGGTCCGTTACACCGAGAGGTCGGCATTCTGTATGCGGACATCGACGTCTCACTGGTGGCGCCAGCGAGGAGGGCGCTCGACGTCACCGGGCACTATGCGCGCCCTGACATTTTCGAATTGCAGGTTCGACGCACGCCGGCGACAGCGGTGCGCTACATCGACGGGTAAAACCAGGCAACGCTCCGGCGATCCATCCCAACTCCGGCGGTATGCGTAACCACTGATCAAGGAGTCATTCCATGAGCATTCAAAGGTCTTACAAGGGCAGTTGTTTTTGCGGCGCAGTCGAGTTCACTGTCAGCGGTGAGCCGGCCGCCATGGGCTATTGCCATTGCGAGTCATGTCGGCATTGGTCAGCAGGGCCGGTCAATGCGTTCACGCTGTGGAAACCCGAGGCGGTGCAAGTCACTCGGGGGGCTGACAGCATTGGTACCTACAACAAGACCCCGCAGAGTTATCGCAAATGGTGCAAGCACTGCGGCGGGCACATTTTCACCGAGCACCCGGGGATGGGGCTTATCGATGTGTATGCCGCGGTCATCCCGGATCTCGCGTATTCGCCAGGCGTTCACGTCCACTATCAGGAGACCGTGCTGCACATCAAGGATGGACTGCCCAAGCTGAAGGATGTCCCCAGCGAATTAGGGGGATCGGGTGTTACCGTGGACGAATAGTGCCAGCACGCTTTCATTGATCGAGGTGGCAAGGCAGCTAAAGAGCCGTCCTTCTCGACGAGTTAAATCCACGTCGACTTAGGGCAAGCAGCCTCTACCAAAAGCGGTCGGTGAAACAGGGACACTACTGTCTCCATATATGGGGCATTACAC
>NZ_JBFUKU010000468.1:0-2774 GCF_056400685.1 Pseudomonas sp. P5_A12
CGCGAGTACCTGCCGGCGCCACAGACTCAGAGCGAACATGCTCTGCAGGCGCGGGCCACGGCCTGCGCGATGAATGAGCAGGCCTACAACCTGACCGTGCAGCGCATGGGTGAAGAGGCGCGGGCCGGCGATGACATCGGCGGCCTGATGTCGATCATGAAACTGGTGCACACCGAACAGGAGCGCGACAAGTTTGAAGTGCTGCTCGATGCCATGGCCGGGCATGCCTTCGGTTGGGACAGTCCGGCGTTCAGCGAGCAGCAACAGGCGGTAACCCGTTCCTGGTTGAACAGCTATGCGCTGACCATTTCCGGCGGGGCCTCTGAGATCCAGTTGAATGTCATTGCCAAGCGCGTACTGGGCTTGCCCGACGCTAAAAAAGGAGTCACCCCATGAGCCTGCGTTACAACGATGACCAGCGTTTGCTGGCCGACAGCGCCCGGGATTTTCTCGCCGGTCGCAGTCCGGTGAGTGCTCAGCGTCGGCTGCGCGATAGCGCGTTGCAACAGGGTTTCGATGCGCAGGTATGGCGCGACGCGGTCGATCTGGGCTGGAGTGCGATTGCGTTTCCAGAAGACTTCGGCGGTCTGGATTTCGGTTGCAAGGGGCTGGGACCGATCTTCGAGTCCATGGGCCGTAACCTGTCCGCCATACCGCTGTTGTCCAGCGTGGTACTGGGTGGTTCATTGGTGCACCTGGCGGGCAATTCGGCGCAACAGACGCAGTGGTTGCAAGCAGTCATAGGCGGTGAACAGCGCTTGGCTCTGGCCGTGGACGAACAATCGCGCCACGACCCGAGCCGCATTGCCCTTGAGGCGAAGGCCGAGGGCGAGGGCTATCGCTTGCAGGGTGACAAGTTCTGGGTGGTCGACGGCCTGGGTGCCGACGCCTATGTGGTGGCGGCGCGCACGTCCGGGCAGCCGGGCGAGACGCAGGGCATCAGTCTGTTTCTGGTACCGGCCGATACGCAGGGTTTGACCGTCAGTGCCTTGCCGCTGATCGATTCGCGCAACAGCGCACGCCTGCAACTGGACCAGGTGCAGTTGGGCAGCGAAGCGCTGCTGGGCACCTTGGGCGAGGGCTGGGCCGCGCTGGAAACTGCGCTGGACCGTGGCCGCGCCTGCCTGGCGGCGGAACTGTTGGGGATGGCCGAGCAACTGTTCGAAACCACCCTGGAATACCTCAAGACCCGCGTGCAGTTCGACGCACCCATTGGCACCTTCCAGGTCCTGCAACATCGCGCAGCGCAAATGTACGTCGACCTGGCGCTGAGCCGCAGCGCGCTGATGGCCGCATTGGCAACCCTGGATGACGCCAGCCTCGAACCTCGGGCACGCGCTCGACTGGTCAGCCTGGCGAAGTGGAAGGCCGGAGACACGGCGATCAAGGTTGCCAACGAAGCGGTGCAGATGCACGGCGGCATTGGTGTCACCGACGAGCTGGATGTCGGCCTGTACCTCAAGCGCGTCCGCGTTGCGCAGAGCTGCCTGGGCGATCGGGATTTCCATTGCGAACGCTATTCCGCCCACGCGTAAACCCCTGTGGGAGCGAGCCTGCTCGCGAAGGCGCAGTGTCAGGCAACGAGGATGTTGGATGTGCTGGCCTCTTCGCGRGCAAGCCCGCTCCCACAAGGAATCGCGGGTGTCCCCGAACTTGCATACAACGCAACACCCCTGTGGGAGCGGGCTTGCTCGCGAAGGCGGAGTGTCAGTCCATGAAGATATTGAATGTGCCGGCCGCTCCCACATGTCTTTCGCCCGTTCTGGAGAAAACAAAAATGAGCATTGAACGCTGGCAAACCGCGTGGCGGCAATTGATCGCCCCCGGTGCGCCGTTTGAGGTGGTGAGCCCCGATGACGGCGCTCCACGTTACTTCCGTCACGCCGCGCACGACTTGCTGCAGGTATTCGACGCCGGTCGGGTGCACGGCGAGCGTGAATTCCTGGTCTGGGAGTCGCAACGCCTGACCTTCAACCAGTTCTTTGATCAGGTCGATCGTCTGGCCGGGCAGATGGTCGCTCGTTTCGGCGTGCAACCGGGTGAGCGGGTGGCGATTGCCATGCGTAACCAGCCAGCGTGGCTAGTGGCCTTCGCCGCAATCGTGCGCTGTGGCGCGGTGTGTGTGCCGCTCAACAGTTGGGGGTTGCGTGACGAATTGCAGTACGCGTTGCAAGACAGCGATTCGCGCCTGCTGCTGTGTGATGAAGCCCGTCTTGATACCCTGCATGAAGATCTGGCCCGTGAGCGGCGAGGCACGATTGTTGTCGGGGTTCACGCAGAAAGGTTGCCCGAACACTGCCTGCATTTTGAAGACCTGATCAGCGCCCCTGTATCGCCGTTGCCGGTGCTGAACATCGACCCCGAGACGCCAGCGCTGATCCTCTACACCTCGGGTACGACCAGTCGCGCCAAGGGCGCCGTGTCGAGTCACCGGGCAATCTGCCAGGCGCTTTACGCCCTGGATTTCCAGGGCGCGTTTTGCGCCATGAGCTCTCCCGAGCGTATCGGCGTGGTGATCAACAGCGGCTATCCACCAACCACTCTGTCGGCAGTACCGCTGTTCCATGTCAGCGGCTTGCATGCGCAGTTCTTGTCGGCACTGCGCGGCGGTCGGCGCTTGATGCTGATGTACAAGTGGGATGTCGAACGTGYCATCGATCTCATTCGCGATGAGCGCTGCACCCAGTTCAACGGGGCACCGGTGATGATGCAGCAACTGCTTGCTTCACCACGTTTTGGCGGCGAGCACACCGCCAGCCTGTTCGGTCTTGGAC
>NZ_JBFUKU010000469.1:0-2755 GCF_056400685.1 Pseudomonas sp. P5_A12
CACTCATACCGATCAAATAGCTTGAGATACTTGCTCGCCCATAAAAATCTTTAGACGACACACGCTTATTGACAACAACCTCCTGAATGGCACTTCCAATCACTTACAGGCTCACTCATGAAAAACAACAAAGAACGCCTCATCCAGAAGAAAGCAGAACTCAGTGCACACCCGATCTTCTCTGAAATACATTCGCTGCCGGTACTTCAACGCTTCATGGAAACCCATGTATTTGCCGTTTGGGACTTCATGTCGTTGTCCAAGCGTCTGCAACAGGAACTGACTTGCGTTCAACTGCCTTGGCTGCCGCCACGAGACCCGCAGGCCGCGCGTCTGATCAACGAAATCGTACTGGGCGAAGAGTCCGATGATCGTCCGGGTCACGGCCATTACAGCCATTTTGAATTGTATCTGGATGCGATGCGCGAAGTCGGCGCCAGCACTATCGCGGTGGAGCGCTTTGTAGCATTGCAGCAGGAAGGCGTGAGCTATGACGTCGCGCTGCAAAGCGTAGACGTCGATCCGGCGGCGGTGCAGTTTGTGCGGCACACCTTGCACACGGCGTTGCATGCACCCAGGCACAGCGTCGCCGCCGCTTTTTTGCATGGTCGTGAAAGCGTGATTCCGCAGATGTTCCAGCGGATTCTCGACGATTGGGGCATCGGCATCGAGCAAGCGCCGACCTTCCGTTACTACCTGGAACGGCACATCGAAGTTGATTCCGAAGACCACGGTCCGGCAGCAGGAAAACTCCTTGCGCGATTGGTCGACGGCAATCCGCAACGGGAAGAAGACGTCTACGCCAGTGCCATTGCCGCGGTAGAGAGCCGCATCGCCCTGTGGGACGGCCTGCGTCTGAGCATGGGCGAACCTTTGCCTGAGGTGAGCGCATGAACGCCGCCGACTACCAATCCTTCGCCGACGCCTGGGAGAGTCGCGCGACCATCCGCACGCGCCCACGGCGGATGCTGGAAAACGACGACAAGCTGATCTATCCCTTGAGCCGGCAACCGCTGGTGCTGAGTGAAACCTTCCTGCGCCAATGCCCGGAACAACGGGAATTTGCCTTGGTGCAGACGCTCTACAAGTTCATAAACGACGTGGTGATTTTCGAAACCGAGATCGTCGACAAGACCGCGCGCAGCATCGCCAAGAATCGCTTCGCCCTGACGTTCCCGTTTGCCTGCCGTTACGACGCCATGACCGTGGTCGTAGACGAGGACTACCACGCGTTGGTAGCCATGGACTTCATGCAGCAGACCATCGCCATGACCGGCATCACACCGATCGTGTTGCCAGACGAAATCGAGCTTAGTCGAGCGATCCCGGCAGCCGTAGCGCTCGCGCCGGAACATCTGCGCAGCGCTGTTGAATTGATCTGCGTGGCCATTGCCGAGAACACTGTGACCGGCGATGTCGCAGCGTTCGCCAAGGACGACACAGTCAAGCAATCGATCAAAGGCCTGATGGCCGATCACTTGCTCGACGAAGGACGCCATTCGAGCTTCTGGGCACGGCTGGTGCGCATCTACTGGCACCCCGCGAACGAAGACGATCGCCATTGTATCGCGCAGATTCTGCCGGTGTTCATCCGCCATTACCTGACCAACGATATTCAGAAGTCCTTTGACTTCCAGTTGATCGAGTCTTTGCAGATCAGCGAGGCGGCACGTCAGGCACTCAAGCGCGAAGTCTCGGGGCTGGCGTTCCCGATCAATCGCCATCACCCGTTGGTTGCCAACATCGTGCGGTTTTTTCGCAGCAGTTCGCTGCTCGACGCGCCCTGCGTGCAACACGCACTTAGCGATTACCTGGATTAACAAGGAGTTCATCCATGAGACGTCTCGACATCTTGCTCATCGGGCAAAGCCAGGCCTTGACCGACCTGGCGCGGGAGCTTGAACAGCACGGTCATTCGTTAATACGGTTCGACACGAGCAACGACCAACCGGCATTTGATTTGCTGATCGACGACGCGAGTCTGCCGTTTGCGGGCTTGGGCGAAACACCGCGACTGACGCTGCAACTGGGTGTCGGTGGATCGGAGACTGGCGGTTTGCCGTCGCTGGACGTGTTGTGCACTTACAACTCGGCATTGTTCACTCGTGTGCCAATCGCCGATGTGCCATCCGGTAACGGCCAGGTATTGCGCCTGCGAGCGGTGGCGGAACTGGTGGATCATGTCGCGCTGCTGGTCAGCCGCTTCTCCCGGGATGCCAAGTATTTTCTGCACGCTCAACGGGCAGCGCCTGCTCACTATGAACGGGTGGAAAATCTGTTGTGGCTGGAACACCTGGCCTTCGTCCATCAGCTCAACTTCACCGATCAGCCCGAGCTGCTGAAACTGGGCCAGATCCCGATGATCGAGCGCCTCGAACAACGCCTCCTGCAATCTGCCAAACGCCCCGCGCTGAACATCGACGGTGCGTCTTTGAGCTACCGGCAACTGCATGCCCACAGCCGTGCTATCCAACAGCATTTGCAGCCGCTACTCGACCAGCATAAAGGGCCGTTGGTGGTTGGGGTCTGCCTGGGGAAATGCAGCGCGCTGTATGCGGGGATTCTGGCGATTCTCGGCAGCGGAGCGGTGTATTTGCCGCTGGAGCCGAGCCACCCGCTGCAACGTCAGCAGTACATTCTTTCCAATGCCGGGGCCGTGTTGCTGCTGCACGACGGCCAGCATGCGCTTGCCGATGAAATGCCGGGGCTGGACATCAGCCGCATCGACGTCGACGACGTCGCCCCCGAACAACCC
>NZ_JBFUKU010000470.1:0-2725 GCF_056400685.1 Pseudomonas sp. P5_A12
CGTGCCCCAGCCCTGATGTTCGGTGATCAGGCGGTCCTGGATGTTCGGTGATCAGGCGGTCCTGTTGGTCGTACTCGAATTCGAGCGGATGGTCATGGCCGTCGTCGACGCCAATCAGGCGGCCGAGGCTGTCGTAGCGGTAGTTGACCTGGATGCCGTCGGGCAAAGTCTTGACCAGCAACCGCCCCGCCGCGTCCCGCTCGTAAGCGGTGATCAGCTGCGAGCCGTCAGCGCCGAACTCGATTTTTTCCAGCAGTTGGCCGTTGAGGTCGTAGGCGTACGCCGTACGTTGGCCGTCGAAACCGGTTTCCTGTCGGATCAAGCCGCCGGGAGTGTAGTCCAGTCGATATTTCTCGCCGGATTCGTTTTCGATTTCCGTGAGCAACAGCTGCGCGTTGTCGTAGCGGTATTGCAGCTGGGTGCCATCGGCATTGAGTCGGCGGCTGAYCAGGTGCAGATCGTCGACGTATTCGTAGCGCGTGATGCGGCCGAGTTCGTCGCGCTCGGCSGTGATTTTTCCGTAAGCGTTGTAGCTGTAGGCGCGGCTCGCCCCAGTGGGAAGGATCGTCTGGATCAGTCGGCCAAYGGCATCCCATTGCGACTTCGTGACCGCACCGTGTTCGTCCTGGCGGGTAATCTGCCGCCCCAATGCGTCGTAGGAAAAGCGCCGCTGCCCACCGTCCGGCAGCGTTTCCTCAACCAGCTGCCCCAAACCGTTCCAGACGAACACATGGCGGCTGTTGTCCGGGTAGCGGATCGACAGCAGCTGACCTTTGTCGTCGTAGTAGTAATGGGTGATCTGGCCATCGGGATCGATGGCTTCGGTGACATCCCCCTGCACGTTGCGCTGCCAGGTCCACACCGCTTTACCGCGATAACGGGCGTGCAGGAAACCGTTGCGATACTCGTAGGCCGTTGGCTCGTCTTCGGGCGGAATCAGCGCGACAAGGCGACCGACTTCGTCGTAGCGATATTCGGTGACGGCGCCGAGCGGATCCTGCTCGGCAATCAGCCGACCGTCTTCGTCGTACGCCTTGAGCTGCTCGCCGCCATCCAGCTCGACCTTGCGCACCAGCCGCGCCTGCTCGTCGTGGACGTAAACCTCTTCGCTGCCGTCGAGGTTGTGCACGGTGACGCTGCCCGCGTCGTCCCAGACATAACGCGCATCCATCTGCGCAAACGACGCCCAGTGGCGGATGCAGCGCGCCGCCTTGCCGGACCGTTGCCACTCCCAGAAGAAACTCGCCCCACCGGCCAGTTGTCGCTGGAGGATGACGTGCTGGTCGTCGTAGTCGTAGCGCTCGCTTTCGCCGGCGGCATTGCTCGCTTCGATGAGTTGCGCGCGTTCGTCGTAGGCGTAACTGACCAGGGTTTGCTCAGTCCTCCAGCACTCTTCGAGGGTCGACGCCGGGACAAATACTTGATAGTCRACGGCGACCAAATGGCTGCGTTCATAGCGCAAACACAAGGCGCGGCCAGCGCCGTTGTCGAGGCGCTGGATGCGGTCTTGGCGGTCACGGCTGATGCGCAGGCGGTTGTCGTAAGCGTCGCTGATCGCCGTCAGTCGACCGTTGTGGAAGTGATAAAAGCGCGTGTCGTCGCCGGCCTGGGCGAGGATCAGTTCTTCGGGTTCAGCCCCGAGGTAAATCGCCGCGCGKGACAGGCTGTTGTGGATCGYCGGGCGTTCGGCGGACGGCAGCGGGAACGTGGTGCGRCGGTTTTCGTGGTCGATCCAGATGACCGTATCGCCGTCGATTTCCAGTCGATGGGATAAGGAATGGCTCCAGCCAAACCCGAGGCCGCAGTCAATTTCGGCAGCGCTGGTGCGATAGAGCCGGGTGAAGTCGAACGGCAGGACGCCGTCGAGCGAACCGTCGGTGAGGGTCAGCAGTTCTTCGCCGGTGACCATCGACACCGGGCATTTGTTGGTCGCGGTTTTAGCCGCTGAATCGGCGCTGTCGCCGTTGGGGTTTTTCGCCTGTTCCGGGACGTTGTCGTGGTGTTCGTTTTGCTTGAGCGTGGTGTTGCGTTTGGCATCCCAGCGCAGTTGCATGCGGCCTTTCTTTATGCCCGCAGCAACACCGCGTGCGGCGACCGTTTTGTAACGGTCGACGTAGGAAATGAAGCTATTGATGATTGTGAAGATCGCTTTGACGAAACCCAGCACCGCGTCGATGATCCGCGCACCGTAGTTCGCAAGGCGCATCCCCAGATAGGCAAYGCCCGCCCCCGCACCGGCGAAGGTCAGGACAATCCCGATCAGAATRTCGATGAGCAGCTGCACCACCGCCGTTGAAACCGCTTCGGCGGTTTTGCCGGCAATTTCGCTGGGTGGCAGCATCTCCAACCAAAGGCTGGCAGTGCGCAGCAGTAAACAGAGCGCCGCTTCGTCACTGACCAGCAGCTGGACTTTTGCCATCGTGGCCGGAAATTTTTCTGCCAGCTCGGCCAATTGGCCGGCACCACTGCCCAACCGTTCAGCGAACTTGCCGGGATCCTTGAGAATGTCCGAGAGCAGGCTGATGCTGTCCCATACACCCACAATCGCCTTCCAACTGCCCGCGAGCATGCCGTTACCGGCAGCCGCAAAGGTCGACTGCGACCACCGCGGTTTAAACCCGGCCCACTCACTGCGCAGCCAGTCGTCCAGCTCTTTGGTCAGGCCGTCGTAGGACGAGAAAAGATCATCAATTTGAGTCGGCGTGACTTCGCTCTGAACATGAAC
>NZ_JBFUKU010000471.1:0-2661 GCF_056400685.1 Pseudomonas sp. P5_A12
GGCTATTGGCACTGCGTAACCGTGGTGCATCGAAGTAAAGATGCCGGCGCAATCCCTCAAGGGCGCTGATTTCACCCAACAGCTGCATTTGCCTGCGTTGAAAATCGGCGTCGCTTTCTTCGGTTCGAATGACGGCAGCGGCGTGTGTCGCCAGTAACTTGATCACCTGATCAATCTTGGTGAAGTAGCTTCGGGCCACGGCTTCAGGACGCGCGGTCAACAGGCTGACAACGCAGACGCAAGCCACCGCCAGAAGCGTTTCGGTCACGCGTGTAACGGCCAGCAGGAAAGTGCCGTCCTGATCAGGCACGGCCAGTAGCGCCACCACCACCGCCGTGTAGCCGCTGAGCACAAAGGCCTGGGAACTGGTGTAGCGCAACAAGGTGCCACCGGCGGTGCACAGCGCCAGCCACAGTGCCAGGGTGACGATGAAAGGCAGCGGCGCCTGGGGAAAGATCGCCATGATCAACACCGCCGCGGCAGCCCCCAGGGTAGTGCCGATGACCTGGCCGAAACTGCGGGCCAGTGCCATGCCGGCGAGTGGCTGGCTGACGATGACTACTGCCATGATCGACCACTTGGGTTGATCGAGGTCGAACAGAAACGCCAGGTATAGGGTCAGCAGCCCGGCCACGATGGTTCTCAAGGCAAACAGCAACACCCCTTGCCCGGGATTGAGTATGGCCTTGAAGTATTGAAGCAGCGGTTGCATGGGAGCACTCTTGGAGTCATCTCTAGCAAGCGTAGTCACTGCTTCAAGCCTCGACAGGTTTCAATGTCAACGGAACCTGTAGGCAAAATCGTCGATAGTGAGCCACGTCAGGGTTTGACTCACAGCCCGGCCTGACCGAAGCTGACGGCCTTTGCATAAGCTTGCCAGCTCCTGGATTCCTGCATGCCCCAGTCCCGCCGCTACTTGCTCATCACTCTCTGTGTGCTGTTTGCCATCGCTTTTGCCTGGTTATTCCTGCGCAGCACGACGCCTGAGGTGCCAGAAGCAATCAAACGTGGATACAGCGAAGCTTTGACTCAGGTCCGCGCCGGCCAACCGGGGGCTGCACGGGTGCTTTACCAGCAACTGGGCCGCCCTGATCTGTCGGCCAAGCGTCGCATCTGGCTGCATAACGAACTGCCCAATTACCCAAGCCCGCAGGCCCTGAAACTGGCGGGCGCAGACCTGCAAAATCCCAGTGAAGACGTGCGGGTCGCCGCGATCAAAAGCATTACTGGCCTCGTCTCCTCCGGGCAACGCAGCCTATTGATTGGCCCGATGCTCGATGACGACGTAGAAAACGTGCGATTTGCAGCCGTCAACGCACTGTTGGGACTGACGCCAGATGACCTGGGATTGTATTTCGCGCCGTTGGAGCAAGCCATCGACGCCTGGGAGCTGGCCCTGAAAAGTCAACCACCCAGCGCCCAAAACCAATACCAGTTGGCGCGCCTGCACCTGCACAACGCTGAATTGAAAGAGGCGCAAGAGGCACTCGAACGCACATTACAGCTGGACCCAGGCAATCTGCCGGCCTTGGTGATGCAGATTGATGTGCTCGACCGGCAAGGCCAGAGCGATGCCGCACGCCAGTTGCTGGCGAAACAGTTGAAAGCGCAACCCGACTCGGCCTACTTGCAACATGCCTTGGGGCTTTGGTTGCTGAACCACGGGCAAAGCGAGTTTGCCTTGCTCGGCCTATCCAAAGCCGTGGAACTGGAGCCCGACAACAAGGACTATCGCTATGACCTGGCGACCACCTTGCACCTTGAGCAAGAGCTGGAAGCTGCACAAAAGCAATTACAGGAGATCGTCCAGCGCCACCCCGCCGACCGCAAAGCGCGGGTGTTGCTGATCAACTACTGGAAAGAAAGCGGACAGTTGCAGAACGTACAGATTCTGCTGGCGCAGTTGGAACAGCTCAATCCGGATGACCCCGCGTTGCAGCAAGGTTTGTAACACTACCCTCTGTAGCCGCTGCCGAAGGCTGCGGCTACACGTCAAACCAGCAAAAAGGTTGAACCGTCGTCACGGCCAAGGGTCAAGTGAAAAGGCAGTCCTTACAGGCACCTCAAGCCTGCTGCCTCGCTTCCCCTAGTCATGAGAGGGTTTTTTTTGTCTACATCAAACGAGTTGTTCAGTGCAAAAGCCGCCACTGGCATCGAAGGTCTGGATGACATCCTGGCCGGTGGCTTGTCTCGCGGACACGTATTTTTGCTGGAGGGCGAACCCGGAACCGGCAAAACCACCGTCGCGTTGCATTTTCTGTTGGCCGGCGCCCGCGCTGGCGAACGCTCGTTGTACATCACCCTGTCAGAAACCGAACGTGAGCTGCGACAAGGCGCCCGGTCCCACGGCTGGGAGCTGGATAAGAACATCCACATTTTCGAGCTGACCCCGCCGGAAAGCCTGCTCAATGCCGAGCACCAGCAAAGCTTGCTGTACTCATCGGACCTGGAGCTGGGCGAAGCCACCAAGCAGATTTTCGAAGTGGTCGAGCGGGTCAAGCCCACCCGCGTGGTGCTCGACAGCCTGTCTGAAATCCGCCTGCTGGCCCAGAGCTCGCTGCGTTATCGCCGGCAGATTCTGGCGATCAAACACTACTTTGTGCGTTACGACGCCACCGTGCTGTTGCTGGATGACCTGACCACAGAATCCCTGGATAAAAC
>NZ_JBFUKU010000472.1:0-2641 GCF_056400685.1 Pseudomonas sp. P5_A12
GCGCTGAATGGTTTGTACGGTGCCTTTACCGAAGGTCTGGCCGCCGATGATCAACGCGCGGTGGTAATCCTGCATAGCACCGGCAAAAATCTCTGAAGCCGAGGCGGACAAGCGGTTGACCAGCAACACCATCGGGCCTTTGTAGAAGGCGCCCGGGTTTTCATCTTCCAGTACATCGACCCGGCCATCGGCGTTACGCACCAGAACCGTAGGACCCTTGTCGATGAACAGGCTGGTGAGCTCGGTAGCTTCCTGCAAGGAACCGCCGCCGTTGTTGCGCAAGTCGATGACCACGCCGTCGACCTTGTCTTTCTGCAACTCGGTCAGCAGTTTCTTGACGTCGCGCGTGGTGCTCTTGTAGTCCGGGTCGCCGGCACGGAAAGCCTTGAAGTCGAGGTAGAAGGCCGGAATCTCGATGACGCCGAGCTTGTAGTCCTTGCCATCCTGTTTCAGGTTGAGGACCGACTTTTTCACCGCCTGGTCTTCAAGCTTCACCGCTTCGCGGGTGATTGGCACGATTTTGCTGGTCTGGTCATTCGGCGCATTGCTGGCCGGAATGACTTCCAGGCGCACGATGGTGCCTTTCGGACCACGGATCAGTTTGACCACTTCGTCCAGGCGCCAGCCGACCACGTCGACCATCTCTTTGTTGCCCTGGGCAACGCCGATGATCTTGTCGGCAGGGGCAACCATTTTAGTCTTGTCGGCCGGGCCGGCAGGCACCAGACGCACGACTTTTACCTGGTCGTTATCGCTCTGCAACACGGCGCCGATGCCCTCCAGGGACAGGCTCATGTTGATGTCGAAGTTTTCCGCGTTATCCGGCGACAGATAGTTGGTATGCGGGTCGTAGGACATGGCGAAGGTGTTGATGTACGCCTGGAAGATGTCTTCCGCACGGGTCTGGTCCAGGCGCGCCAACTGGTTCTTGTAGCGCTTGATCAAGGTTTCCTGAATCTGCTTGGAGTCCTTGCCCGCGATTTTCTGCCGCAGGACTTCGTCCTTGACGCGTTTGCGCCACAGGTCGTTGAGTTCGGCGGTGGATTTGAGCCAAGGTGCGTCCTTGCGGTCGATCAGCAAGGTTTCCTTGGCGGTGAAGTCGATCTTGTCGACGCCTTTGTTCAACTCGGCAAGGGCGAAGTCCAGACGCGCCTTGACGCGGTCCAGGTAGCGCTTGTAGATGGTGAACCCGGCGTTCAGGTCGCCGCTTTTGAGGAAATCGTCAAACTCGGTTTTCCATTTGTCGAATTCCGCAATGTCGCTGGCCATGAAATAGCTGCGCGAAGGGTCCAGCAGCTTGAGATAGCTGTCGTAGATAATCACGGAGCGCGCGTCATCGAGCGGCGGCTTGCTGTAGTGATGGCGCTTGAGCAATTCGACAACGTTCAGACTGGCGATTACTTCGTCACGATCAGGCTGAAGCTTGTCCCAGCTATTGGCGGCAAACGTATTGGTCGACAGCGGCAACAGGCCGATACCGATGAAGAGGGCAAGGGCGGTGCCAGGGAAAAAATGCTTCATGCTGATTCGACGCGGGGACAATTGATCACGCATATTAGGCCGTCTTTGAAGTCGCCGGATCCACTAGAACCGGTCGCATAATGCAAGAAAGCCCGGCGTTACAGATACGGGCTCAGTCCAGACTCACTATGGAGGCACTGTGAAAGCATTGCAAGGCGTTGAAGGTCAAGTGGAGTGGCTCGAAGAGCCCAGTCCTACATGCGATGTAGGACAAGTTCGTATCCGAGTGGCGGCAGCGGGACTCAATCGTGCCGATTTGTTACAGAAAGCGGGCCTCTACCCACCTCCGCCGGGAGCCAGTCAAGTACTGGGTCTTGAGTGTTCAGGGGTGATCAGCGAGGTGGGCGCGGGGTCTTCGTGGCAGGTCGGTGATCGGGTTTGCGCCTTGCTGGCCGGGGGTGGGATGGCCGAAGAGGTAGTTGTCGACGGACGGCATGTGTTACCGGTTCCCGACGGTCTGTCCTTGGTCGAGGCGGCCGCGTTGCCCGAAGTGTATGCGACCGTTTGGCTGAATTTATTTCAGCTCGCTGCGCTCAAGCCGGGTGAGAAAGTTCTTCTGCACGCCGGAGCAAGTGGAATTGGTTCAGCTGCCATTCAGCTGTGCAAGGCGTTTGGTAACCCGTGCTGGGTCAGCGTCGGGTCCGCCGAGCGTTTGGCGTACTGTGAAGCACTGGGAGCGCAGGGTGGGGTGGTGCGCAAGGGGGACCTGGACAGTTTGAATGATCTGGCTCCGTTCGATGTGATCCTCGATCCGGTGGGCGGCAACTACGCCGCGCTGAATCTGAAGCTGCTGGCCCGTGATGGTCGTTGGGTGCTGATCGGCCTGATGGGTGGCCGTGAGGCGCAGCTGGACCTGGCGCAGGTGCTGGCCAAGCGTGTGCAACTGCTGGGCTCGACCTTGCGCAACCGCGACGAGCAGTTCAAGGCGGATTTGTTCAGTGATCTGAGCCAGCATGTCTGGCCGTTGTTTGCCGAGGGACGCTTGAGCCCGCAACTGGCCAGGACTTTCCCGATCAAGGATGCCGAAGCGGCGTTTGCGGAGCTGGCGAGCAATGCGGTGGCGGGGAAACTGGTGTTGGTGATCGACGAAAGCCTGACCTGACAACACAAAACTGTGGGA
>NZ_JBFUKU010000473.1:0-2640 GCF_056400685.1 Pseudomonas sp. P5_A12
CCGCCATCGCGAGCAGGCTCGCTCCCACAGTGGATTGGTGGTGCTGCCTGAACTGCTTATAATTCCCCGCTTGCCAAACATCGAGACCGGTATGACCGCTATCCACATCAAGTTTCCTTCCCTGACCCTCAAGGCCGGCCCGCGTGCTTTTGCGCGCATCCGTAAAGACGGCTTGAGCGCCGCCGACGTCGGCACGCTGCCGGGTGCCGCCGGCGGGCCGAAGGCCCTGGGGATTCAAGGTCTGGACCTGGCGTTGTTTGGCGAATGGCTACCGGCCGCACCGCGCGAACGTTCACTGATTGGCGCCTCGGTCGGTTCCTGGCGCTTCGCCAGTGCCTGCCTGCCGGACGCCGCCGAAGGCATCCGGCGCCTCGGTCATTTGTACACCGAGCAAAATTTCGCCAAGGGTGTGACCATGGCGCAGATCAGCCAGAGTTCGCAGCGCATGCTCGATGAACTGCTCGATGGCCGTGATGCTTCGATCTTGAGCAACGCGCATTACCGACTGAACATCATGGTGGTCAAAAGCCACGGCCTGCTGGCGCAGGATCATCGCGGCCGACTCGGGCTGGCGCTGGGATCCGTGATCGCCGACAACCTGCGCGGTCGCGCGCGGCTGTCGCGGCATTTCGAGCGGCTGATCATCCACGACCCGCGGCTGGCGCCGCCGGTCAATGCGCTGAACGACTTCCCCTCGCGGTTCGTCGCGCTCAACACTGGCAACCTGCGCCAGGCGCTGCTGGCCTCGGGCTCGATCCCGATGGTGATGGAAGGCGTGCGCGACCTGCCCGGTGCCGGTGCGGGGACGTTCCGCGATGGCGGTTTGCTCGACTATCACCTTGACCTGCCCTACAGCGGCGACGACATCGTGCTGTATCCGCATTTCACCGACCGGGTGATTCCCGGCTGGTTCGACAAGACCCTGCCCTGGCGCCGCGCCTGCCCCGCGCGCTTGCAGGATGTTCTGTTGCTGGCGCCATCGAAGGAGTATCTGGCGCGCTTGCCCTACGGCAAACTGCCGGACCGTAACGATTTCAAGCGCTTCATGGGCGACGCGCCGGCCCGGCAGAAATACTGGCGCACCACGATGGATGAAAGCCGGCGCCTCGGTGACGAGTTCCTCGAACTGGCCGCCAATGGTCGCCTCGGCGAGCGCTTGCTGACCCTTTAGTCAGTGTTTCGCCCACAGCTCTGGTAAACTCGCCGCCTGCCCACATCGCCACGGCGATCGCCACCTGACAGAGCTGATATCACCTGTGGAAATTTTCAAAGAGTTTACGTTCGAATCCGCCCACCGCCTGCCCCACGTACCGGAAGGCCACAAGTGCGGCCGCCTGCACGGGCACTCGTTCAAAGTGGCGATCCACTTGAGCGGCGACATCGATCCGCACACCGGCTGGATCCGTGACTTCTCGGAAATCAAAGCGATCTTCAAGCCGCTTTACGAGCGTCTGGACCACAACTACCTGAACGACATTCCCGGCCTGGAAAACCCGACCAGTGAAGTGCTGGCCAAATTCATCTGGAATGAACTCAAGCCCCTGCTGCCGGAACTCAGCGCGATCCGTATCCACGAGACGTGCACCAGCGGTTGCATCTATCACGGCGAGTAATCCGCTCTAAAACCCAATGTCATCCCTTGTGGGAGCGGGCATGCCCGCTCCCACAAGGGATGTGCGTTTCGTCAGTGAATACTCGAACAGCCTTCAGGGCTGTTTTTTTATGCCTATGCTTTTTGGTCCGCCCACCGCCAAGAGGACACGCACATGGCTGACTGGCTGCTGGACCGCCAATACCGCTTCAACGGGCAGCGCATTCAATACGCGGTGCAGGGTGACGGCCCGCCGCTGGTGTTCGTGCATGGCACGCCCTTCTCTTCTTATGTGTGGCACCGCATCGCCCCGCACTTCATTGCCACGCACCAGGTGCATTACTTCGACCTGCTGGGTTATGGCCAATCGGAGAAAATCGACGGCGACGTTTCGCTGGGTGTGCAGAACGCGTTGCTGGCGCAGTTGCTCGATCACTGGGCCATCGAGCGGCCCGACGTGGTGGCCCACGATTTCGGTGGCGCCACCGCGCTGCGCACTCACCTGCTCAACGGCAAGGATTACCGCAGCCTGACATTGATCGACCCGGTGGCGCTGACGCCTTGGGGATCACCGTTCGTGCAGCAGGTGCGCCAGCATGAAGCCGCGTTCAGTGGCGTACCGGATTACATCCAGCAAGCCATCGTGCCGACCTACATTCGCGGGGCGATCAAACGCGACATCCCCGATGAAGAGCTCGCACCGTACGTGCAGCCGTGGCTCGGGGAGCCGGGGCAAGCGGCGTTCTACCGGCAGATAGCGCAGATGGACGAGCGCTATACCCGCGAGGCTGAAGGTTTGTACCCGACCATTCGGTGCCCGGTGCAGATTCTGTGGGGCGAGGACGATCAGTGGATCCCCATCGAACGCGGACGGACGCTGCATCAGCTGATACCGGGGTCGCAGTTTCATCCGGTGCCCAATGCCGGGCATCTGGTTCAGGAAGATGCACCGGAGGCCATCGTCGCGGCGTTGCTGAAATTCTTGCCCCTACACATTTCCCCCTGAACCCCCAATCCCCTTGTGGGAGCGAGCCGGCTCCGGGCGGCTC
>NZ_JBFUKU010000474.1:0-2633 GCF_056400685.1 Pseudomonas sp. P5_A12
GTTCACCTCGGGCCACACCCGTGACATTATCTCGCGCAATCACCAACTCAGCCCCGACACGTATTTACTGAGCAAACCCTACGACCCCGAAGCACTGACACGAATGGTTCGCACAGTCCTCAATGGTTAATCCCCCCGTGGAAGATGCACTGAGATCCCCTGTGGGAGCGAGCCTGCTCGCGATGGCGGAGTATCAGCCGACATAAATGTTTAATGACACACCGCTATCGCGAGCAGGCTCGCTCCCACAGGGGATCTCAGTGCATCTTCCACGGGGGGATTAACCATTGAGGACTGTGCGAACCATTCGTGTCAGTGCTTCGGGGTCGTAGGGTTTGCTCAGTAAATACGTGTCGGGGCTGAGTTGGTGATTGCGCGAGATAATGTCACGGGTGTGGCCCGAGGTGAACAACACCGCCACCGGGGGAGTTTGCACCTTGGCCCAAGCCGCCAGGTCCGCGCTTTTGATCAGGCCGGGCATGACCACGTCAGTGAAAATCAGCTCTACCGCCGTGCCCTCCAGCAACATCTGCATCGCCTGGTCGCCGTTAGCCGCCGTCAGCACCTGATAGCCTTCTTCGCGTAGCAACTCCACCGCCGAGTCGCGTACCGCTTCGTTGTCTTCGACCACCAGAATGGTTTCATGACCACCGTGCGGCTGTGCATCTTGCTGCGTTGTTTCACTGGGCGCCGGTCGCAAGCTACGCGGAAAGTACAACTGCACCCGAGTACCCTGGCCCTCAGTACTGGAAATCTCGATGTGCCCGCCGCTCTGTTTGACGAAACCGAACACCATGCTCAACCCCAGCCCCGTGCCCTGGCCGTCGGCCTTGGTGGTGAAGAACGGTTCGAAGGCCTGCGCGAGCACTTGTGGCGGCATGCCGATACCGGTGTCCGCCACCGTGACGCAGACGTAGTCGCCGGCCACGATGCCCTTGCCTGCACAAAACTTCTGATCGAGGACGACGTGCCCGGCACTCAAACCGATGGTCCCCTCACCTTTCATGGCATCACGGGCATTGATCGCCAGGTTGAGAATGGTGTTTTCCAGTTGATTGCGGTCCACGAAGATGTGCCAGGCATCCTCCGGGGCGTTTACCTTGATCTGGAGGGTTTCACCCAGCGCCCGCTGCAACATTTCCGCGAGACCTTCGAAGACTTGCTTTGGATTGCAGACCGCTGGCGACAATGGCTGGCGACGGGCGAAGGCGAGCAATTGCGAAGACAATTTGGCGCCACGTTCGACGGCGGCAATGGATGCATTGACCCGGCGCTGTACGTTGGCGTTGTCCGGTTCGTGCCGCGCCAGCAGGTGCAGGTTGCCAGCGATCACCTGCAACAGGTTATTGAAGTCGTGGGCCACGCCACCGGTGAGGCCGCCGATGGCTTCGAGCTTCTGTGATTGGCGCAGTTGTTCTTCAGCCGCCAGCCGCGCTTCGACTTCATCGGCGACGCGCTGCTCCAGGTTGCGCGTGAACCTGAGCAAGGATTCTTCGGCAGACTTGCGTTCATGGATGTCGATCAATACGCCAGGAAAACGGAATGGTTCGCCCTGCTCGTTAAACTCGCAGCAGCCACTCGCCTGCACCCAGAGGTAACTGCCATCCGGGCGCAGCACCCGATACTCCGCATTAAAGGCATCGCCGGTTTCAACCGATTGAGTGACCTGTTCCTGAACCCAACTGAGGTCGTCGGGGTGGATCCTGGCTTCGGCGAGATCCGGGGGCAGGTCGGCCAGATCCTGATCAGCGGAAAAGGAAAAGGTACGGGCAAAGCGCTCGTCGCCGGAGAGCTTGTTGGCTTTGATGTCCCAGACGAATGAGCCGAGCAAGGCCCCGGCATTGAGTGCCAGGCGCACCCGTTCGTTGTCGGCGCGATAGGCGTCTTCGGCGGTCTGACGACGACATTCGGAAATGACATGCTCCGTGGTCTCGACCACCATCGCCATGACCCCGGCCGGCTTGCCAGCATCATCGGCCACCGGGCTGTAATAGAGGTCCAGCCAGACGTCTTCGGGGATGCCGTCGCGCAGCAACACCAGTTCTTTATTGCGATAGGACAAGGTGCCACCCGCCAGGCAGGTATCGACCACATTGCGATTGAATTCGGCGACTTCCGGCCAGCCCAGTTCCACCGGAGAACCCAACAGGTAAGGATGACGCCCGCCAGCGAATTTGGAGTAGGCATCGTTGTAGATCATGTACCCGGCGCGGCCCCACAGCATGACCATCGGCAGTGGTGAGGCCAGCATCAATTGCACCGCGCTGCACAGGCTCGCGGGCCAGGTGTCGAGGCTGCCAAGTTCGGTCTGGCACCAGTCGAACGCGCGAATACGCCCGGCCATTTCCCCGGCCCAGCCGGCACACCCGTGGCTTTCATCTAAAAACTGCATCGACTGGCTCTGAGTCCCTGTAAGTGAATTGACTTAGGGGGTCGCAACGACATGAGGACGGTGTGGGCCCGTTTGTTTCGAGCGTTGCCGACGCCAATGGTTTCATAGAGGTTAGCTGATTCTCAACCGGCAGATTTTTGTTGCTCACTCTCCGCGTAGATACCGTCTTGAACCTCACCGGGCAATCGCGTTTTGTCAGGCAAATCCCAGACGCAGCCTCGCGTTGCTCGWCAGCTGCTAC
>NZ_JBFUKU010000475.1:0-2621 GCF_056400685.1 Pseudomonas sp. P5_A12
CAGTCTGGGAGCACTTGGCCGCGATCGCGGGGGATCAGGCTTTGCAACTGCTGCGCCAGAAAGTTCGCATCGAACGCAAAGGTGTCCGGGTCTTTCAGGCCATTGGTCTTGCGCCACTGCCAGCTAGTCGACGGCGGCAGGCACACCAGCGAAACGCTGCCATAGCGCGCAGCCGTCAGCCCCATCACCGCCAATGAAATCTGACCGCCAGCGCCCATCACATCCGGCACGAACTCCACCGGCTTGCCGGCAATGACAATGGACAGTTTCTCGGTCTTGAACGGCGACGTCTCGACCGGCACGCTCGGCCCTGAAGCTACATACGTCTCGCGGCTCACCTCTAGCAGATTCGGTGCCTGGACCGGTTCCAGCCACTGCTGGATCTGATCGAACAGCTCACCAATACGCGTCGCCCACACGTTCGATTGCGACTCAAACGTCTGCTTCTTGTGCGCTTCGCTTTCTGCGTAGTGGCGAAGCATCTCACCCAGTTGTTGTACGTCGTCCATTGCGGTGTTCCTTTGGTTGGAGCGGTGCTGCGGACATTCATCATGGCAGATGACGGCCCGATGCGTACCACTAAGGTAGTTGATCACCCTTTGCAGCCTTCGGAATGAAGTGGACGAGCGGTACCTGAATATCGCCTTGACCTGTCAGATATGACAGTAGACGTCGCTCCATCACTCAGCGTTCCATTGACCAAGGCCCTAAGCGAAGCACCTGAACAGCCATGGAGCGCACGCAATGAGTAATCAAACATTCAAGATAGACAAAGTGCTCATCCCGGGGTTGACCACGCCGGTATTGCATCCCGAAAACCCGGAGGGCGGTATTGCACTTTCCCTCTTAACGTTAATCGACGTCCAAAAAGGCCCAGTAGTCCAAGTAGTCATTGATCCTTGGTTCAACATGTCTGAGTACGACCACGCGGATGTTTTGACTAATAAAGAGTCTACGCCCGCTGTCTCTAAAACCATCCAGCCAGGCGAAGAAAACAAAAGGATCTCACTGTTTTTACCGGTCGCCAACTTGCAGAACGATATCAACCGGATCCGTTTGAGGGTCAAACGAATCAGTCAGGACCCGGAAACCTCGGAGGACCTGGTCGTGCTCTTCAACACGCCTCGCCCCGGTGACGAAGTGTCGGGGACCGGGGACAACCCCAACCTGATCATGACACTACCCGCTGATGTCATCGACAAAGGTCTGGATGCCGATCGCGTCGCCGAAGGGGTAGAGGTCAAACTGAACTACTTTTACATGCGAGCGCACGACAACATCACGCTCGATTGTGATGGTCACATCGTCCTGCACACAGTGACAGAGGCACAAGCCGTTGCCGGCACAATCGTGTTGAAGCTTTTTGCAGATGCGTTCAAAAATGATAAACCTGAATTTCCAATGCGCTTCAAGGTCGTGGATCAAATCGGAAATTCATCAGGACCGCAGGCGATCTGGTCGCCTACGACTCACATTGACGTGCACATCAGACGACCGGCTCTGGATCTGAAACCGCCCATAGTACTGGAAGCCAAGGAAGAGAACGGCACCGTCTTAAACTTTGAAAAAGACTTTTATGAGGCCAAGTTTGCCAAGGTAACGGTCGACTTCACCGGCTCCGCTCCTAACCAAACCGTCAAAATCTATTGGGTCGGGCGCAATTCGACTTATGGCAGCGAGATTCAAACCGTCGCCTATGCAGGACAGGTACTGACATTTCTGGTGTCCAGGTTGGAAGTGGTTGATTGCATCGGTAGCGGTGCGGAGATCAGTTACACCGTCCGGTTACCGGACACCACCGAGGACCTGTCATCCAAAGCGTTGGACATTCGAATCACCGGGCAGAAACACCACCTTCCAGAACCCACATTGTCGTCCGACAAACTGAATCTCCGGGCCTATTACCCCGCGTTGGAGGGGGCTTATAAAGTGCGCCTCGCGCTGTTCGGACGAGAGGATCGACTCGGTGAAGAAGTCGCTATCAGACAACCCTCCTATACCAATCTTCCGGTCCTACAGGCATGGATAGAGGAGAATCGTGGGCTTAAGGTGATATTCAATTACACACTGAAAAAAACAGACACTGATGAGCCCATTATTTTCTCATGGTGTTTAAGAGTCGCTTTATAGCTGAGCAGCAGACTTTGGTTTGATCACCGCCCCCCCAAAACAGATCACCCAACCAAGATCATTACACGACAATCGACAGGGAGTTTTGTCATGCACAAAATAATTGGATTGCTTCTATTCGCATTGGTGGTGGGTTGCAGCCAAATCGATCACCCCCCAGCCGATGTAGGCGGAGCGCTCAGCGGGGGAACTACTCAAGATGGGCCCTCTATTGCGGCTCAACTAACGACGCTTTATGGCAGGTGAACGAGCCCCATGAAAGACAGGACACCGTTTCCCCCTTACGATAAGGGATAGGCAAACGGTTATGTTTATGACTAACAGCAACGATAAGAGTGGGGAGCTTTTGGGCCAGGAGCGGCGGCGCCGCTGGAGCCCGGAGCAAAAGCTGGCGATGGTTCGCGAGAGCCTTGAGCCAGGACAAAGTGTGTCGGTCGTCGCTCGGCGCAACGGCATCAATGCCAACCAGTTGTTCCTGTGGCGCAAGCTCT
>NZ_JBFUKU010000476.1:0-2583 GCF_056400685.1 Pseudomonas sp. P5_A12
AACACCTCCACTCAGCCTCCCGAGGGGGCGGGTGAATCAAAAGCCCAAGATCAAAAGCTTTCAGGCGAGCTAACGCTCGGCCTGTTGAGTGGTGAAGAGCGGTGGGAGCACTCGGGTTTTGATCTTGTTTGGCTGTGGCTGTGGCTGTGGCTTTTGATCTTGAACTGCTTTTGATCTTTCGCCCCYTCGGCAGGCCGAGCGTAGGTGTTCATCAGGGGGTTAGGCGCGTAGCGCCGTGCGGCGAAGCCGCACACATCGAGAGGAGGTCGTAGCGAAGCAGACCGTAGGCGATGCCCCCTGATGGACGCCGTAGCGAGGGAACACTGAGCCTTAGCGAAGTGCCGTACGCCGGGGCGAAGCCTTTTGCTTACTTTTCGGCGTCTGGAAAAGTGAGTCGCTGTAAGAGCGAAACCATAAGTAGCCGTTACCGCAGAAACGGATATGTACTCCAAGCACTAACCAGAGAAACCCCAATCACTCCACCTAATACCCAATCATTCAGCCAAACCGCATATCTCTCAGGTTAACAAAACATAACGCAGCGTCGATTGTCAGACCTTTCCAAACCCCGATAGGATAAGCCAGCTTCCGAAGGGGCTCTAGATTGCGCGTTTCAGGACCAAGCTCCAAACAGCCAATCACAACGAGCCACCTTACGGCGCCCTGAAAGGTTGAACGACCTAACAATAATAATGGGGGAAGGTCTATGAGTGAGCCTGTCATGGGTGTGGGTATCTGCCGCCCGCCGGCATTACGCAAATTCGCGTTGCTGGCTACAGCGCTCTCGCTGTTGGGCTGTGCCGCGTTGTCGGCACCTGTGCTGGCCGCTGCCGCGCCAGCATCCGATGCTGTTTATTCCATTGAATCTGCCAAGGCTGCCAAAAGCCTGATGCTTGATATCGTTCACGCCGGCAAACGCCTGGTGGCGGTCGGCGATCGCGGGCACATTCTGTATTCCGATGACCAGGGTGCGACCTGGGTTCAAGCCAAGGTGCCCTCCCGGGCACTGCTGACGTCGGTGTTTTTTATCGATGACAAACACGGCTGGGCCGTCGGCCATGACGCACAAATCCTCGCGAGCGAGGACGGTGGYGCTACCTGGACCAAACAATTCGACGATTTGAAACGCGAAGCACCGCTGCTCGACGTCTGGTTCAAGGGCGCCAACAGAGGCTATGCCGTGGGTGCTTATGGCGCACTGCTGGAAACCACCGACGGCGGCAAGCACTGGGAAGACGCCAGTGACCGCCTGGACAACGAGGACCAGCTCCACCTCAATGGCATCGCATCGGTCAAAGATGCCGGGCTGTTCATCGTCGGCGAGCAGGGCAGCATGTTCCGCTCGGCCGATTGGGGGCAGACCTGGGAGAAAGTTGAAGGCCCTTACGAAGGCTCGCTGTTTGGAGTCATCGGCACGGCGCAAGCCAATACGCTGTTGGCATACGGCCTGCGCGGCAATCTCTACCGCTCCACGGATTTCGGCAGCACCTGGGAACAGGTCGAGTTGAAAGCCGCTCGCGGCGCATTGGAGTTCGGGCTGTCCGGCGCAACGCTGCTCGACGATGGTTCCATCGTGATCGTCGGCAACGGCGGCTCGGTCATACGCAGCAACGACAATGGCGAAACCTTCAGCGTGTTCAACCGTCCGGATCGCATTTCCGTTTCGGCAGTGGCGGCGGCGGGCAATGGCAATCTGATTCTGGCAGGACAGGGCGGCGTTCGCGCTACTTCGCCAACCGGCTCAGAGCTGGGCAAATAATAAGAAGGGCGGAGCTATGACATCGATGACAAGCCATCACCAGGACAAGGCGACGTTTCTTGAGCGCCTGATTTTCAACAACCGCCCGGCAGTGATCTTCATCTGCCTGCTGGTCAGTATTTTCCTGTTCTGGCAGGCGACGCTGATCCGGCCATCCACCAGTTTCGAAAAAATGATCCCGCTCGATCATCCGTTCATTCAAAAGATGATGGAGCACCGCAACGATCTGGCGAACCTGGGCAACACGGTGCGGATCTCGGTGGAAGCCACTGACGGCGATATCTTCTCCAAGGAATACATGGAGACTCTGCGTCAGATCAACGACGAGGTGTTCTACATTTCCGGCGTCGACCGTTCCGGCCTCAAGTCGCTGTGGAGCCCGAGCGTGCGCTGGACCGAGGTGACGGAGGAGGGCTTCGCCGGTGGTGAAGTGATCCCGCAGAGCTACAACGGTTCCCAGCAAAGCCTCGATCTGCTGCGCAACAACGTCCTCAAGTCCGGGCAAGTCGGGCGTCTGGTGGCCAACGATTTCAAGTCGAGCATTGTCGATATCCCGCTGCTGGAGTCTTACCCGGACCCGCAGGACCAGGGCAAGTTGCTGGCGCTGGACTACCGCAAGTTCTCCCACGAGCTGGAAGAAAAAATCCGCGACAAGTTTGAAAAGCAGAATCCTAACGTGCAGATCCACATCGTCGGTTTCGCCAAGAAAGTCGGCGACCTGATTGATGGTCTGGTCATGGTGGTGATGTTCTTCGGTGTCGCCTTCGTTATTACCTTGATTCTGTTGTACTGGTTCACCAACTGCATGCGCAGCACCGTGGCGG
>NZ_JBFUKU010000477.1:0-2552 GCF_056400685.1 Pseudomonas sp. P5_A12
TCTCAATGGCATCGTCGGGCTCCGATTATTCCCTGCCAATGTATGCGCAATAGCTACGATCTCCGTATAACACGGCAGATTGGGGTCTTCGGTTCTGCTTCATCGAGCAGCACCGCTACCACTGCTTGCGTACCGAGCGGGTTGCGCATCAATGCTTCCGAGCTCCGCGGAGCATCCTCGGATCTTCTTGGTTCAGGCAAACCAGCCTGACAGCCGTTCACCATAAGCACTACAGATTCGGCAGTACTTGAACGACAGAACCATGGATATTAGCGAATGGGCAAATTCACACGGAAAATTGTGCCCTGCACCAGTGTCGACTCGACCGCTATCTTTCCTCCATGGCCCTCGACAATCTGAGCCGCTATGAATAATCCCAGCCCGAGGCCAGATGATGCTCCTTTTTCGCCCTGGGAGTATTTGGAGAAACGCCTGTTCGGATTAAAGAGAGAGGCGAGTGCGCTGGGTGGAATAGGCTCTCCGTAATTTTGCACGCAAAAGCAAGCGGTGGCGCCATCCCCATTCAGGGTGACGTTAATTGGAGACTGCACTTTGCCRTGTCGCACGGCGTTGCCAATGAGATTCGAGAAAACCTGTGCCATACGTGATGGGTCGTACTGGCCGGTTACCGTTTCCGAGTCGGTGAAAATGATTTGTGCGTTTGGGTGCGCGGTGGTGAGCTCATCCACGACTGACTGGCAAACAGACGTCAGGTCAGTTTTTTCCGGTCGTACCGGGATTCCAGTTCCCAGGTTGCAGCGTGCCAGGTCAAGCAGGTCATTCACCATCTGGTTGGCGGTTTGAGCGCTTGTAGTAATTTGCGCAATTATTCTTTGTCCACGAGTGCCCAGCTCTTCCGTTTGCCTCAACAGATCGGCACCCAGCGTCACAGCACCCAATGGTGTGCGAAGGTCGTGTCCTAGCACGCCCAATACTGTTTTTCGAGTCGTCTCCACCGCTTGTCCATACGCTGCTATGGACTCGACAAGCGCCTGATCGATTGCCTCGTTGAATCGGATCATGTCCAGAATTTGATGGTCTTCCCCTGAATATCCTTGGGTCAGCCAGAGTCTGAGTACGCTCGACCTGAGGGCGCGATATTCTGAAACCATTTGGTCTAGGGTGAACCCCGCCATGAGGCGCGTAATGGCATGACTTTGAGCGGCCGATTCATCATCTATTACAGGCCCGAGCCCATGGGATTTGTCGATCTGTTCTTGAGGGGTTTGAGAGGTGCACATATCGAGTGCCACACTCCTCAAAATGAACTCGGCATGGTCTCTGAGACCTAGCGGCCCCATAGCTGGCATCGGGGTGTCCACGGACCTGGCGAACTCCTCCCACGCTTGCAGAATAGGCTCCTGGTTTTCGAGGATGAAATCTGAAAGTCGCATAGCAATCCTCGAGCGTCCCATTGATGATGAAGGCATCAGTCAGAAAAATTTGTTCGATAGAATCAGGCTAGCGGAATGCCGAAGATCGGCAATAGATCCGGCGCGAAATACCGCTTGTCAGGTGCCCGAAACGATTACTTTCTGTGACAACACTAACGTTGAAGGTTTAGGAATCTTAACCATGCCTCCCACAGTGCTCGTCGTAGAAGATGATGAAATATTACGTTCAATGACTGGGGACGCGATTTCACTGCTAGGTATCTGTGTGATTGGTTGTGCATCCGCAGATGATGCTCTTCCCATGCTGGAAGGCTCGTCTGCAATAGTCTTGGTAATGACTGACATCTGCATGCCGGGCAGTATGGATGGACTGGAATTGGCTCAAGTGATCTGGTCGCGTTGGCCTTTATTGCCAGTCATCCTCACATCAGGCAATAGATCCATGCCTGATGGGATGATGCCTCCTCACTCTTTTTTCCTGCGCAAGCCGTGGACGCTGGATGCACTGCATCAAGCGGTTAAGACGTATCTGCCTGCCTAATACCAGCAACGATGCTTGCCATTGCGTGTTAGTGAGTGACAGCTTTTGGCCGCTCTATGCAGGTCGCCTCTTGGGCGTGCATTGGTCAAACGCACGCAAACGGTGGTCACCACGGATGCAAATGCCTCGTCGGTAGCATTGCTGCGACATCCTGCCCGGATTCTTCTGCGGCGCAGGAGCATGAGGCTGAAAACGGGAGATGGATGGGGCGCCGGGCACAGACGCCCATCCGATGACTGCAGCTTCAGCGCATGTGCACGTAGGTACCCGGCGCAGCCTCCGCAGCGGCATAGGCCCTGTTGCCCAGTTTTTTGGGAGCTTTTTTGTGATCGCCCGAGCGTGCCTGCAGCCAGGCCTGCCAGTGGGTCCACCAGGAGCCCGTTTGCTTACTGGCCGATTCCATCCACTCCTGTGCCTCGACTGGCAGGTTGCTGCCGGTCATGAAGTGCGCCTTGGGGTTGCCCGGCGGGTTGAGGATGCTCTGGATATGCCCGCTGTTGGACACCACGAACTCGCCCTCACCGCCAAACAGATGCATGGAGCGGTAGCAGGCGTCCCACGGCGTGATGTGGTCTGTCAGGCCTGCGATGCAGTAGAAGTCACTGGTGACCTGACCG
>NZ_JBFUKU010000478.1:0-2544 GCF_056400685.1 Pseudomonas sp. P5_A12
TTGCCAGCCTGGTGGTTGGCAGCATCCTGGGAATGAGCCGTTTTATTTTGGTACAGGGCATGCTGCGCATGTTTGTACCTCTTGTTGTGGGTACGTTGGCAGCAGTAATCAGTGGACTGCTTGTAGGAAAATTGTTTGGTTACAGCTTCTACCACACGTTTTTCTTCATCATTGTGCCAATTATTGGCGGTGGCATTGGAGAGGGCATTTTGCCGTTGTCACTTGCGTACTCCGCGATTCTCGGTGGGACGCCAGATGTCTATGTGGCGCAATTGGTGCCAGCGGCAGTAGTGGGCAACATCGTCGCAATCATTTGCTCCGGTTGTCTGGCACGTTTTGCGCTTAAGCGGCCGGCGATAAATGGCGAAGGCGCATTGATCCGTGAGAAGGAGCAAAACGACTTGTTTCGGGTTAAGGGAGACGGTGACTCGCCGATCGATTTGCCGCTGATGGGTGCCGGAGTGTTGATGATCTGTACATTCTTTGTGTTGGGCGGCTTGATGGAGAAGGTCGTAGGAATTCCTGGCCCGGTATTGATGATTCTGACCGCAGTGGCCTTCAAATACCTGCGCGTACTCCCCGAACGTTTAGAGAAGGGCTGCTATTCATTCTACAAGTTAGTGTCAACTGCTTTCATCTGGCCGGTGATGATTGGCCTGGGCATGCTGTATGTGCCACTAGACAGCGTGGTAAAGGTCTTTTCGATGGGATACTTGGTAGTTTGCGTATCGGTTGTGATTTCCATGGCGCTAGCGGGATTTTTTATCGGAAATCTCATGAAAATGTTCCCCATTGAATCGGCAATTGTTACCTGCTGCCATAGTGGTCTGGGTGGGGCTGGTGATGTGGCGATTCTGTCTGCGGCGAACCGAATGCAGTTGATGCCGTTCGCACAAATCTCGACGCGTATAGGCGGCGCTGCTACGGTGATCGGGGCTACGATTTTGTTGGGGATTATTGGTTGAGGGTAGAGGTAAATGCTATTCCCGTCGCGGTACCGCACTAGGTAGAAGGTTCTGCGCCATAGAATTTCAGTTTAGGGAGCGGAAAAACGAAACCCGGCGTTAGCCGGGTTTCGTTCATTCATCAACAGGTTAGTGTAGGGAAGTGCAGAACGCCCGGATGGCCTCGCAAGCCTGACGCAATGAAGTGTCATCCAAGGCATAGGCAATGCGAAAGTAGGGGCCGAGGCCGAAGGCGCTGCCATGCACCACGGCCACATTCACTTCGTCGAGCAACGCGTGAGCGACATCTTCGTCAGTGTGCAGCATTCGACCGCCCGCCGACGTACGACCGATCAGCGCCGCACAGGAGGCAAACGCGTAGAACGCCCCCGCTGGACTGATGCATTCAAGGCCCGGCGTGTCGTTCAATAGTGCCACCATCAAATCGCGACGCTTCTGGAACACAGCACGGCTTTCTTGGATGAAATCCTTGGGGCCCTCCAACGCGGCGAGTGCGGCCTGTTGCGAGACCGAGCTGGCGCCAGAGGTTTGCTGGCCTTGCAGTTTTTCCATCGCCTCCAACAGCCAGCGCGGCCCTGTGGCAAATCCGATGCGCCAGCCGGTCATGGCATACGCCTTGGAAACACCGTTCATGGTCAGAGTTCGCGGTGCCAGTCGTGGTTCGACTTGAGCCAGGGTTAGGAACACTTGATCGTCGAAGATCAGGTGTTCGTAGATGTCATCAGCCAGAATCAGCACGTGGGGATGTGCCAACAAGATATCGGCCAGGGCTTGCAACTCATCCCGGCTGTACACCGCGCCTGTCGGGTTAGACGGCGAATTGAGGATCAGCCATCGAGTCTGCGGGTTGATCGCCTCGGCCAGTGCTGCGGGTGTCAATTTAAAGCCGGTGTCGGCATCGCACGTCACGATCCGCGCTTCACCGCCGCACAGTTGAACCATTTCCGGGTAGCTGACCCAGTACGGTGCCGGCACGATGACCTGGTCACCTTCGTTGAGGGTCGCGGCCAAGGCGTTATAGATCACCTGCTTTCCACCGTTACAGACGAGGGTGTCTTGCCAAGTGACGTCCAGGCCGTTCTCGCGACGGAATTTAGCGGCTACCGCTTCTCGCAGTGAACGCGCGCCGGCGACTTGAGTGTAGCGAGTATGGCCGTTTTCAATAGCTTGAATCGCCGCTTCACGCACATGTTTAGGTGTATCAAAGTCAGGCTCGCCGGCGCAGAGTGAAATGATTTTTGCACCTTGCGCCCGGCGCTCAGCCACCCGATCGATGATTCGGTATGTTGCGGAAGGTTGTGCATCCGCCAGTCGCTGATTGAGCCGCTGGATATCGGCGGTCATGCGCGGTTTCTCCACTCAGTCAGGTTCATCAGTTCAAGAGTCGATCGGCCTTCGGTCAATGCCTGCATCATCTCAGCTTCCTTGCTAGCTCGGGCTTCCCCTTCAGTAAAGGTACGGGGCGCATCCGCAATGGGAATGATGATGACGCCATCATCGTCAGCTACCACCAGATCGCCCGGAGCCACCATGGCTCCGGCGAAATTGAAAGCTTGTCCGACAGATGGAGCGCTCGCCT
>NZ_JBFUKU010000479.1:0-2536 GCF_056400685.1 Pseudomonas sp. P5_A12
GGTCCCGATAAAAAAGCCACTGAGGTTGCGCGCCAGGCTGGCAGAAATGGCCCGCCAGAATTTGCCCGAGGCCATTTGATCCCAAGCCGTTGCCGCCACTTTTTCTGGCGAAACGAACAACCCCGATTGACTCCAGCCCTGATTCGAAGCCAGCCACCACACGGCAATGGCGGCAATGGGCAAAACCCAACCGCGATATCGGCGGCTACCGCTACCTACTGACAAGACCGCGCTCATGACAAGTGCCCCCCGGCCGTTGGCCGACCACGATTGAGGCGTTTCTCCGCGTAATCGAAACCACGGTCTATCAGCAGACCGAGCGCACCCACCACCACAACGGCCGCCATCACCAGGTCCAGTTGAAACAGCTGACGCCCATAGACGATCAGGTAACCCAAGCCCTCGCTCGATGCCACCAACTCGACCACCACCAGAGACAACCAGGCTTTGGTGAAGCCCAGGCGTAAACCGGTAAACAGCGTCGGGATAGCCGCGGGCAAGACGATGGAAGTGACGCTTTGCCGAGGACTGAAACCGTAGGCCCGACCGACTTCCAGCAAGCCTTTGGGCGCCTGGCGGAAAGCCTGCAAGGTACATAGCGTGATCGGCACCAGGGCCGCCTTGGCAATCAGCACATACTTGAGCGTCTCGCCGATACCGAACAGCAACAAGGCAAACGGTAACCAGCCCAGTACCGGTATTTGCACCAGTGCGTTGAAGGTGGGTAAGAAAAAATCTTCCAGGGTCCTGGACAGTCCCATGGCCAGTCCCAGCGCGATGCCGGTAAAGGCGCCCAAGGTAAATCCGACGACCACCCGCTGCAGGCTGGCGGACGCGTTCAGCCACAGATCACCGCTGGTGACCAGGTCCGACAAGGTCTGGTAGACGTACACTGGCGGAGGGAGCACCTGCTCTGAAAGCCAGCCGCGCTCCACCCCCAAGTACCATAAGCCAAGCAATACCAGCGGCAACAGCCAGGGCAAAGACTTATCAACCAGACTGACGGACCAGGCTGACTGACGCGGCACTTCAATCTTGCGTACTGGGCGGGCCGGTGACGGTGGCAAACGTTTGACGTTATCGCTCGGCAATGCCGGCGCCGCGTACTGCTCTAGTTTGACGGTCTGTGCCCTGGCCATTGGTCTAGCTCCCTTGCTTGCTGGTCGCGGCCGCTACTGCATTACCCGCCGGCTGTTTGCCATCCGGACCGTAGGGCGTCCAGAAGTTCTCGAGCCCTTTGGTTTTGAGGGATTTTTGCAAATAGCTGGTCTCGAACCAGCCATCGATGCTGACGGGACGACGGATGAGTTTTTCTTCCTTGGCTTGATCGGCCACGGCCTGATAGCGGCTYAACAAGAAGTTGTCGACCAGAGGCGAGGCCCTGTCCCTGATACTGACCCCGGTAAAGTCGGCGCGCAGTGATTCTGCCGGTTCATTGCTCTTGGCCCATTCCGTGAAGACCGCGTCACGATTACTCTCCTCCGATGTCCATTTCGCCGCATCCACCAGCGTGTCGACAACTTTTTGCACGTTGTCCGGATGTTCTTTTTCATAGGCACCCCGAACGACCAGTGCAGTCTGCCGGGTGTATCTCACGTTCTGAGTGGGATTGTCGTAAACGATGTCGATCAAGCCTTTATCGCGCAGCTTGAACAACTCGCGACCGCCGAATGCGGCATCTACCCCATTGGAAACCAATGCCGCCTGAGTGCTGCCGGTATCGAGGTTGATGACCTTGATATCGCGGTCGGTAAGACCATGCTCCGCCAACAGATTGATCGTCACCAGATGGCCGTTGGTGCCGCGAAAGATCGCCACCTTTTTGCCTTTCAGGTCATCGATGTTTTTGATGTCAGATCCCTTGGGCACTGCCAGGTAAAGATTGGCACGTACGCCCAGTGCGGCCAGCAGTTTGGTGTCCAGTCCATTGGAGCGCCCGACGACTGCAGGCAGATCGCCCTGATAGGCGAAGTCAAGTTGCTGGTTTGACAAGGCTTCGTTTACCGCCGGGCCAGCGCCCTTGAAAAAGAACCACTGCACTTCGGTCCCGGTCCCGGCGAAGGCCTTTTCCAGCAATTGCTGATTGCGCACGATGGCCAGGGGCGAGCCACTGAACGTCACCGGGTCACCGCCGCCGGCTGTCGCTACACCAATGCGCACTACATCGGCCTGGGCCAGGGGAATTGCAAGAACCGTAGCCAGTGCTGCAGCGAGGCTGCATTTGAGAAACAGGGGAATACCTTTGAGTTCCATGTTGAAGCCTTCCTTGTGTCAATGAGGCGCGCTTGTCAGGCGGCGAGATGTTTTTTGTCGGCTTCGGTTTTCGGCGAGCGGGTATCCGGACTTGGCTTGAGTGCTTGGCTCAAACGACCATCCACCCCGACCGGCACATCACCGTCGATGGTGGTCCGGCGCACGATGCGCTGGGCATCGCCGTAGTCGTTGATCGCGATGTGCTGCGTGGCGCGGTTATCCCAGATCACCACATCGCCCGCCTCCCAGCGCCAGCGCACAGTGTTGTCGACATGGGTAATAC
>NZ_JBFUKU010000480.1:0-2524 GCF_056400685.1 Pseudomonas sp. P5_A12
GATCAGCACTTACTGGTACTGCGCCGGCTGCTCAAGGAGCGCAAAGTGCAAATGACTCAACTGCTGGAGGAGCGACTGGCAGACGCCGTGCACTACGTCGACCCYCAGGGCGGCGCAACAGTCTGGGTGCGCTCGCTACGGCGGGTCGATGTGCGTGGTGTGTTCCACCGACTGCTCAAGCAACAAGTGGTGGTGGCGCCGGGGGAATTGTTCAGTTTGCGTGGTCTGCATGGGCAACACTTGCGGCTGAGCCATACCTTTGGCGGTGAGCATGACCTTGCCGTTGCACTGGGTCTGCTGGGGGATGCCTTGCGTCTTGAGGCCATCGATTGAGCCTGGCAGTCAAACATCGTGAATCATCTTCAATCGATTCCGTCGCGTTGCGGTCAAACTGCCAGTAAACTGCGTCCCAATTCCTGAACCAGTCTAATCCAGAGGTTTTGCATGACACTCAGTGCTTTTGCGGGCAAACCGGCACCGGCAGAATTGTTGATCGACATCCCGCGACTGGTAACGGCTTACTACACCGGCCAACCTGACGCCGCCATCTCGACCCAGCGTGTCGCCTTTGGCACGTCCGGGCACCGAGGCAGCTCGTTCGACCTGAGTTTCAACGAATGGCACGTTCTGGCAATCAGCCAGGCGATCTGCCTGTACCGCGAAGCCCAGGGTATCAACGGCCCGTTGTTCGTCGGGATCGACACCCATGCGTTGTCCACGCCAGCGGGTGCCAGTGCGCTGGAAGTACTGGCCGCCAACGGCGTCACCGTGATGAYTGCCGAAGGTGATGAATACACACCGACCCCGGCCATTTCCCACGCGATTCTTTGCTACAACCGTGGCCGTACTTCGGGATTGGCGGACGGTATCGTCATTACTCCGTCGCACAACCCGCCGCAAAGCGGTGGCTACAAATACAACCCCACCAACGGTGGCCCGGCCGATACCCATATCACCAAGTGGATCGAAGCCAAGGCCAACGAACTGCTGGCCGCCAAACTCGCTGGCGTCAAGCGCATCAGCTACGAGCAGGCGCTGAAAGCCAGCACGACCCATCGTCACGATTACCTCAACACCTACGTGGCCGATCTGATCAATGTGATCGACTTCGACGCCATCCGTGATGCCAAGCTGCGTCTGGGCGTTGATCCGTTGGGCGGAGCAGGGGTGCGCTACTGGTCGGCGATTGCCGAGCACTACCGTCTGGACCTGGACGTGGTCAACAAGCAGGTCGATCCAACGTTCCGCTTCATGACCGTCGACTGGGACGGACAGATCCGCATGGACCCATCGTCCACCCACGCGATGCAAGGCCTGATCGGTCTGAAAGAACGCTTTGACGTGGCCTTTGCCTGCGATCCGGATCACGACCGCCATGGCATCGTCACACCGTCCGGTGGTTTGTTGGCACCTAACAACTACCTCGCGGTATCGATCGACTACCTGTTCCAGAACCGCCCGCTGTGGCGCGCCGATGCTGCCGTGGGCAAAACCGTGGTCAGCAGTGGCTTGATTGATCGCGTGGCCAAACGTCTGGGCCGTCGTTTGTATGAAGTGCCGGTCGGCTTCAAATGGTTTGCTGACGGCCTGTTTGACGGCTCACTGGGCTTTGGCGGTGAAGAAAGTGCTGGTGCCTCGTTCCTGCGCAAAGACGGTGGCGTCTGGTGCACGGACAAGGATGGCTTGATCCCGGCATTGCTGGCCGCAGAAATGACCGCCCGCACTGGCCGCGATCCAAGTCAGGCCTATCGCGCGTTGACCGACGAACTCGGCGAGCCGTTCTCGGTGCGTGTGGATGCCAAGGCCAACCCTGAACAGAAAGCCTTGTTGAGCAAGCTGTCGCCGGATCAGGTCACCTCGACCCAACTGGCAGGCGAAGCGATCCAGAGCATCCTCAGTCATGCGCCAGGCAATGACCAGGCCATTGGCGGCCTGAAGGTCATGACCGAAAATGGTTGGTTCGCGGCGCGTCCGTCCGGCACTGAAGACATCTACAAGATCTATGCCGAAAGCTTCGTGAGTGATGACCACCTCAAGCAGTTGGTGGCAGAGGCTCAAACGCTGGTGGATGGCGCAATCGCTGCGAAGTGATTGACGAGACCATCGCGGGCAAGTCGAACCGTCGCACCGCCGCTCCCACAGGATTGCGTAGAACCTGTAGGAACGGGCTTGCCCGCGAAGGCGTCAGTACAGCTACCAAAAATTCAAAAAAGGGCGACCATAACGGTCGCCCCTTTTTTGCCTGTCGTTTACCGGATCAAGCCAGGTCAACCAGAACGATTTCACTGTCCTCGATCGCCGTCACTCGTAAAACCTGTTCATCGGCCACCGCAACACCGTCTCGAGCTTGCGCACGTAAGCCATTGAGTTCAATCACGCCAGTGGCTGGAACCAGGTAAGCGCGACGACCGCTGTCCAAGCGATACTCAGCCGATTCACCGGTCTTGAGGTTCGCCGCCACCAGTCGTGCATCGGCGCGGATACGCAGGCTCTGATCATCACCCGACTTGCCGCTGGCCAGGGT
>NZ_JBFUKU010000481.1:0-2507 GCF_056400685.1 Pseudomonas sp. P5_A12
GCGAGCGATGGCGTCGTATCAGTCAATATCTGCATTGATTGGTCCACCGCTATCGCGGGCAAGCCCGCTCCCACATTTGATCTTCTACAGATTCGGAATTTATGTCGGGACGACGTTATCCAGCATCCGGTTCACCGCCAGCTCACCGAGCATCACCGAGTGTTGAATGCCCAGCAGGGTGTGGCGCTGTGTGCCGTTCAGCTGCCCCGCGAAATCATTCAACATCACACTCGCCGACGCCAACGTCTCACAGGCATTGACCAGCAGGGTTTCGTTATCGGTGTCGGGCCCGACGAAGTAGATCGTGCTGGGTTTGCGTGGGGTGTCTTTGGGGATGACCGGCTTGAGGTAGTAATCGAGGGCGCGGTCGGCGGCTTCGTTGAGCTTTTTGGACTCTGGGGTTTCGTAGGGGGAAACGTCGTCGGTTTCCGGTGGGTTCGGCGTTACTTTGAACATTTGATCGTTGTCCTGTTAGTAGAGCTGCAACCTGTCTCGCTACTAAACGGATGGGTGGCAGCTGTGCGCAAGTTAGTAGACCGGCCACGATCAAAACCGGCGCGCCCGAAGGCGCCATGCGCACAGCCACCATCGAGTGCAGACGAATGCCTGACTAGATGACACTTATACGACCGATAAGAAAAGCCGGGCTACTAAACCCGATCACTGGGAATCAGTGACAGGAACCAAGTTACCGACGGGCCTCCAGACGCACAAGCCGGCGGATTCTGACGCGGTTGTAGGCGACGGCGCAAGGCGCTGTAGCTTTCAGGAAGTAACCTTAAACAGAACTAAACACACTCCCCAAAACACCGCACAAACCTGTAGGAGCCGGGCTTGCCMGCGATGGCGGCGTGTCAGTCCCCACACATGTCGGCTGAAAGATCGCCATCGCKGGCAAGCCCGGCTCCTACAGGAGATGGCGGTGTGTCAGTCACTGCAGTTGTCGGCTGGAAGACCGCTTTCGCGGGCAAGTCCGGCTCCTACAGGGGAATGTGGTTTGGCTGCCATCGTGGGCCGGTCAGGTGTATCGTTCGATCTTTCCGGCGTGATTCAAGCCTGCGAGGTGTGTGATGAGTACCCCTTTGAAAATCGATTTCGTCAGCGACGTGTCCTGCCCCTGGTGCGTTGTCGGCCTCTACGGCCTGACCCGGGCGCTGGAGGTTTTACGCGAAGAGGTCCAGGCCGAGATCCGCTTCCAGCCATTCGAACTGAACCCGAAGATGGGCCCGGAAGGGCAGAACATCACCGAACACATCACCGAAAAGTACGGCTCGACCCCGGAGCAGTCACAGAAGAACCGCGAGATGATCCGCGCCCGTGGTGCGGAGCTCGGGTTTGCGTTTCGCACGGACGGCAACAGCCGTATCTACAACACCTTTGATGCCCATCGGCTGCTGTTTTGGGCAGGGCTGGAAGGCTTGCAGTTCAATCTGAAAGAAGCGCTGTTCAAGGCGTATTTCACCGACGGCGGCAATCCGTCCGATCATGGGCAATTGGCGCAGATGGCTGAAAGCGTCGGGCTTAACCGGCAGCGGGCCGAGGCGATTCTGGCGTCGGATGAATACGCCAAAGAGGTGGTTGAGGAAGAGCAGTTGTGGCTGACCCGTGGCGTGAGTTCGGTGCCCACGGTGGTGTTTAACGGGCAGTACGCGGTGAGTGGCGGGCAGCCGGTGGAAACGTTTGTCGGTGCGATCCGGCAGATCATGAGTGAAGCGAAGGGCGGTACTGTCAGCTGATGGTGCAGGGCGCCTAACGTGTGGCGAGGGAGCTTGCTCCATCGCCACACGTTAGGCGCCTTGCGCCCCTTATTACCAGGGCTTGTCGGGCAACGCTTGGTTGTGTTTGCTCAAATAATCGAATCGATGTCGAAGGTACGCGGCATCCCTGGGGTATACCCGTAGATCGACGCGAAAAACGCGTCTTCGGTTGCTCTCGTCGGTGCCATGGCCAACTGCTCAACGACTCGATTTTCCGGATGGGCAAGCCAGCGTTGCAGGTTTTCTGCCAGCTGCTCGGGCTGAGTCGAATGCGATCCGTAGACCTTTTTTTCGGTGACGCGCTCGTAGCGCAATTTTTTCAGTCGATCGACCGTCACTCGTATTTTGTCGATCTCAATAATGAAGGCGTTGTATTCCGACTCGTGAGTTTGTTGGTACTTGAGGGTTTGGTTSGATAAATGTTTTCGCCTGGAGCGCAACTGTTCGGTAACACTTTTGAGTGCTTGCTCTACCCATAYCAACTCCAGGTCRGTGACGAGGGGGCGTTTTGCCCCGAGTGCTTCCTGCGAACGCTTGAGTGAAGCCCAGCASGCGGGAATRTAGCTGCCGACCATCGAGTGGTTACCGGCATTAAACAGTTGAGTCAGCAGTGAAGGTCGATCCGGTAGCCCGTTTTGTTGCTGGATGGCCACCGAGCAGGCGGCATGCTGGGTAATGGTGTCGCAGCCTGGCTCCCACAGGATCATGGACATTTCCTGGCGGTTAAACTGCACCGGCATTGCGTGATAC
>NZ_JBFUKU010000482.1:0-2506 GCF_056400685.1 Pseudomonas sp. P5_A12
GCTCGGCTCCAAAGCCATCATCGGTTCGACCTGCCACGCGCAACTCGAACTCGCCGAGCAAGCCGCAAAGGAAGGCGCCAGTTATGTCGCCTTCGGCCGCTTCTTCAACTCCAATACCAAACCCGGCGCCCCCACTTGCAGCCTCGAACTGCTCGACCAGGCCCGCCGCACACTGCACCTGCCGATTTGCGCGATTGGTGGCATCACCCTGGAAAACGCCGCGCCACTGGTGGCCCACGGGGTTGATCTGCTGGCAGTCGTCCACGGTCTGTTTGGCGCCGAGAGCCCTGGTGAAGTGACACGCCGCGCCCGCGCCTTTAACGAACTGCTTTCTATTTAAGTAGCTTAAAATCTGATTTGAGAGCCCGACCATGTCTCGTTCCGAAACCCTGTTTGCCAATGCCCAGAAACACATTCCCGGGGGCGTGAACTCGCCTGTTCGCGCGTTCAAAAGCGTGGGTGGCACACCGCTGTTTTTCAAACACGCTGAAGGCGCCTACGTCACCGACGAAGACGACAAGCGTTATGTCGATTACGTGGGCTCCTGGGGCCCGATGATCCTCGGCCACAGCCATCCGGACGTGCTGGACGCGGTGCGTAAACAACTGGAACACGGGTTGTCCTACGGCGCCCCGACTGCGATGGAAACCGAGATGGCCGATCTGGTCTGCTCGATCGTGCCGTCGATGGAAATGGTGCGCATGGTCAGCTCCGGCACCGAAGCGACCATGAGCGCGATCCGCTTGGCCCGTGGTTTCACCGGTCGCGACAACATCATCAAGTTTGAAGGCTGCTACCACGGTCACTCCGACAGCCTGCTGGTCAAGGCCGGTTCCGGTGCATTGACCCAAGGCGTACCTAGCTCGGCCGGCGTGCCGGCTGACTTCGCCAAACACACTCTGACCCTGCCGTTCAACGACATCGACGCGGTGCAAACCATGCTCGCCGAAGTCGGCCAGGACGTGGCGTGCATCATCGTCGAGCCGGTTGCCGGCAACATGAACTGCGTACCACCGGCACCGGGGTTCCTCGAAGGCCTGCGGACCCTGTGCGACAAGCATGGCGTGGTGCTGATTTTCGACGAAGTGATGACCGGTTTCCGCGTTGCCCTCGGCGGTGCACAAGCCCACTTCGGCGTAACGCCGGACCTGAGCACGTTTGGCAAGATTATCGGCGGCGGCATGCCAGTCGGCTGCTTCGGCGGCAAGCGCGAAATCATGTCGCACATCGCGCCACTGGGCCCGGTGTACCAGGCAGGCACGTTGTCAGGTAACCCGCTGGCCATGGCCGCCGGCCTGACCACCCTGCGCCTGATCAGCCGTCCGGGCTTCCATGCCGAGTTGAGCGACTACACCAGCCGCCTGCTCGACGGCCTGCAACAGCGTGCCGATGCCGCGGGCATTCCGTTCGTGACCACGCAAGCAGGCGGCATGTTCGGTCTGTACTTCAGTGGTGCTGACGACATCGTGACCTTCGATGACGTAATGGCCAGCGACGCAGCCCTGTTCGGTCGCTTCTTCCACTTGATGCTCGAAGGCGGGGTGTACCTGGCACCGAGCGCTTTCGAAGCCGGCTTCACCTCGATCGCCCATGGCGAAGCCGAGTTGAAACTGACGCTGGATGCCGCCGAGCGAGCATTCGCCGCATTGAAATAACGCTTTGCCGCTGACGTTGGCGACTGCCAGCGTCAGCTTTTACCTACATTCGCACCGTTCTTCCTACGCTACTGCTAATAATCTCCCGCAAATTGGGCGATATATTCCCCGCGCAGCAGAAAAACGAGTAAAGACTTTGTAAGGTTGGCCCTGCTTATTTCATAATGCGCGCTTATTGGATCCCCTCGATGGGTCCGCGCGCCCTTCAGAGGTAAGTCGATTCCCATGAACCGCACCGGCCGCGCCCTTTCATTGGGCTGCCTGTTGCTCCTTCAGCCCCTGCTCGCGCTCGCACAAGCAGGCGGCAACTCGTTGTTAATCCCAGCGATGGGTCGCTGCACCCTCAATACTCAGCCGCAAGACCTGACGCAAGCGCTCGCCGCCTGCCAGAAAGCGTCGGACGAAGGGGATGCGCAAGCGCAATACGAGTTGGGTGAGTTCTACTACAACGGCAAAAACACGCAGCGCGACCTCAATCAAGCCCTCGGTTATTTCGAAAAAGCCTCACTGCAAGGCCACGCCCAGGCGCAATTCAAACTGGGTACCATGTTCTTCCACGGCGAAGGCGTACCGGCCAATAATATTCAGGCGTACATCGTGCTGAAAATGGCGGCGGTCAATGGCGCGGAAGATGCGCTGGACACGGCGGATGAAGTGGCCGAGAAGATGCCGCGCGAAGAACTTGAAGTGGCTACCCAGGTGCTGGGGCAAATCTTTCGCAAATACCTGATGGAATTGCAGAGCGCGGATGGGCGAACGCCGTTTTCGCCACTGCCCTGATTTCTGTATTGATCTGACTGGCCCCATCGCGAGCAGGCTCGCTCCCACAATTGATCTCCTGTGAACACAAC
>NZ_JBFUKU010000483.1:0-2501 GCF_056400685.1 Pseudomonas sp. P5_A12
CATGTTCAGGACGGCGGCGCGCGGCAACTGGACCGCGATCGCTTCAACGAAGCGTTCATGATGCACATCTCCACATCGCCGCAGTACAGCATCATTGCGTCGCTGGACGTGGCTTCGGCGATGATGGAAGGCCCGGCCGGGCGTTCGCTGTTGCAGGAGATGTTCGACGAGGCCCTGAGTTTTCGTCGCGCCCTGGCCAATCTGCGGCAGCACATTGCGGCGGACGACTGGTGGTTTTCCATTTGGCAGCCGCCATCGGTGGAAGGCATCGATCGCGTGGTTACCGAAGACTGGCTGCTGCAACCCGATGCCGACTGGCACGGCTTTGGCGGCGTGACCGACGATTACGTGTTGCTCGATCCGATCAAAGTCACCCTGGTGATGCCCGGCCTGACCGCCGGCGGTGCGTTGAGTGAACGCGGGATTCCGGCGGCGGTGGTCAGTAAATTCCTTTGGGAGCGTGGGTTGGTGGTCGAAAAGACCGGGCTGTATTCGTTCCTGGTGTTGTTCTCCATGGGCATTACCAAAGGCAAATGGAGCACGCTGTTGACCGAGCTGCTGGAGTTTAAGCGCAGCTATGACGCCAACGTCAGCCTGGCAACCTGCCTGCCCTGTGTGGCGCAACAGAGCATCGGGCATTATCAAGGCATGGGCTTGCGCGATTTGTGCGATCAATTGCACGCCTGCTATCGCAGTAATGCCACGGCCAAACACCTCAAGCGCATGTACACCGTGCTGCCGGAAATCGTCATGAAGCCGGCCCACGCCTATGATCATTTGGTGCGGGGCGAGGTCGAGGCGGTGTCGATCGATGCGCTGGACGGGCGGATTGCTGCGGTGATGCTGGTTCCGTATCCGCCGGGGATCCCGTTGATCATGCCGGGCGAGCGGTTCACCGAGGCGACCCGGTCAATCATCGACTACCTTTCATTTGCACGCACGTTTGATCGCAGTTTCCCCGGATTCGTCGTCGATGTGCATGGCTTGCAACACGAAGACGAGGGCAATGGACGGCACTACACCGTCGATTGCATCAAGGAATGAGGACCTTCCCCAGTATGCAACCTGTCATTAATCCCAAGTACCCCGGCCTTTCGGTGCGTGTCGCCGATGACGGCTTCGCGGCTTACATCTGGGGCAGTGATTTCAGCTTTGAAGTCGCCGCCTATGGCGCCGCCGAAATGGGCAAGCCGGTCGAGCAGTGGCCGATCACGCCGATCACCCCTTATCGAAAGTGCTACGGCATCGACCCCGAAGAGTTCAGCAGTTTTCGCGATGCCGCTGACAGTGCGATTTTCATGGCGTATCTCGATGATGAGCCCGTTGGCCATCTGGTGGTCAGCACCAACTGGAACGGCTTTGCCCATATCGACGAACTGGCGGTACATGCCCCGGCGCGGCACCATGGCGTGGCCAAAGCGTTGCTGGACGTTGCTCAGTTCTGGAGTCGCAAGAAAAAACTGCCGGGCATCATGCTTGAAACCCAGAACAACAACCTGGGCGCCTGTCGGCTTTATGAGCGGTGTGGTTATGTGATTGGCGGGATCGATCATCTGCGCTATCGCGGGATCGATCCGAACACCGCTGAAGTGGCGCTTTTTTGGTATCGCTTGTTCGATAACGCGCTGGAAAACCCGCTCAGTTCGCCAGCATCGCCGCGGCTTGTTCCGTAATGATGTCCAGCAATGTCTGAACGGCGGCAGATGGCTCGCCGTTTTTCAGGGTCAGGGCGTAGAGGCTGACCGGTACTGCCGGCGCCAGCGGGCAAACATCCAGTCCGCTGGATTTGGCGCCAATGGCGGTAAACGGGTCGACAATCGCCAGGCCTTCACCGGCCTCGACCATGCTGCGCATCATCTGATGCGTCTGTACCCGGATATGCACGAGCGGCGCCGGGCGCAAGGCCTGCAATTTGTTCTCGAGTGCCGGGCTCAGCGGATCGTGGCCTTCCAGGCCGACCATCGACTGGCCCGCCAGATCCTGCAACGAAATGTATTTCTGCTTGGGCTGCAGCCAGCCATGGGGCGCCAAGAGCTGGAGCTTGCCTTGGGCAATCACTTGGCAACGGATGTCGGCGTGGTCGGGATCCTGCAGGCTCAACCCCAGATCGCTTTCGCGCAATAACAGGGTTTTGATGATCTCGCGGGTCGGGTGGCTCAGCAGGTTGCAAGGTGCATCGGGCAGGCGTCGGCGCAGGGCGGCGATGCTCTGAGGCAACAATTGTTGGGCCAATGGCGGGGTGCAGATGATGCGCAGGGGCGGTGCCTGATATTGCTTGAGGCTGGCGGCCAGGCGCTGGACGGGTTCAAGCGCTTCGTAGACGTGGGCGATTTCGGCCTCTAGCTCTCGCGCTTCGCGGGTCGCCTGCAAGCGTCCACGCACGCTGGAAAACAGCATGAAGCCCAACTGTCCCTCGGCCTCGCGCAAAATGCCCTCAACCTCGGCCACCGGCAACTGCAGCCATTCGGCGGCGGTGCCYAGGTGACCGGTCTGCACAAGCG
>NZ_JBFUKU010000484.1:0-2477 GCF_056400685.1 Pseudomonas sp. P5_A12
AAATACGACATTGTTGGGCGCCAGTTTTTTTAGTGACGCCGGTACCAATGCGATGCCTTGGCCATAGCTGACAAAGGCAATCTGCGAAGCGACTGAACGCACTTCATGCAACACGCGAGGGGAAAACCCGCTGGCTCGGCAGGTGGCGATCAGATTGTCGAAATACACTGGGCTGACCTTTCGGGCAAACATCACCAAAGGCTCGTTGGACAAACTGGATAGGCTGATTCGCGTGCGTGAAGCTAAGGCATGATCGCTCGGTAAGGCCACCACCAGGCGATCTTCCAGAAGCGGTAGTGAATCGACCGACCCGCCGAGATCACCGTCCAGTCGGGCGAATGCCAGGTCGATGTCTCCGGCTTCAAGTGCTGGAACAGCCTCGACGCTGTCGATTTCCCGCACGGATACCGTCAAGTGCGGGTAATCGTTTTTCAATTGCTCGATCAGGCCCGGTAAAACGTCGAACATCGCTGTGGATATTGCGCCAATAGTCAACATCCCCGACTGGCCCGCCACTGCTTCTTCCACCGCCAACTCCAACCGCTCGAGTTGCTCAGCGAATTTGCGCACCGCAGGCAAAATTGCCGCACCCACGGGAGTTAGTTTCGCTCCACGTCGAGATCGCTCGAATAGCGTGACCTTCAGCGCTTGCTCCAGCACCTGAATCTGTTCGCTGAGCGGGGGTTGAGACATGCCAAGGCGCTTGGCAGCACGCCCGAAGTTCTGCTCTTCGGCAACGGCCAGGAAGAGCCAGAGGTGACGGATCAGACGGAAATTGATCATGATTAATCCATAGGTTTAACGTATCTGAAACTTCTGTGATTAGTAATATACCTATCAAATGGTCTAACCGACACTGGACGCCTCCGTCACTAAAGGGGCTCACCCATGACCAAAATGCTGGATCGCTTGGCGACACTGGATACCAATACGGTGTCCGACGCTCTCGACTTCCTCGGCCTGCCAGGCGCCACCGTCGGGCTGCGTCCGCTGTGGAACTGCCCGAAGATCGTTGGTCGCGCCAGTACCGTTCTCCTCGCACCTAAATCTGACAACTCCCCCACTGTGCATCTGATTACACCCGTGGTTGAACAGATCGACACCGACGATCGTGTACTGGTGATTGCTGGGGGTATCGAAGGCATCTCCTGTTGGGGCGACATTCTCGCCAACGCGTCGGCGTGTAAACAGGTACGCGGCACGGTCATCGACGGTTTCAGTCGTGACATCGAAGGCAGCGAATCGATTGGCTACCCGGTTTTTGGCCGTGGGGTCACCATGATCAGCGCGCGCAACCGAGTGGTTCAGATTGACTCCGCCGTGACGATCAACGTCGCCGGCGTCCAGGTCAGTGAAGACGACTACGTCATCGCCGATAAATGCGGAACCGTGTTCGTGCCCCAAGCTTACATCGAGAAGGTTGTAGATCTTGGCGAGCGTATTGCCCGCCGCCAGGACGGCATGGTTGAAGCTGTTCGCAGCGGACGCTCAGTGGCCGAAGTCATGCATGACACCCAGTTCGAAGCTATTCACGTGGAGCGCTCCCGATGAACATCAATGATCAAGAACTGATTGCCCTGTTCGAGGGGCTCGACACGCCTGGGGTCTCTGATGCCATGGACAAGCTTGGCCTACCGGGTCAATGCCTCGGTATAGCGCCGCTCGACAACTACCGCAAGGTCATCGTCGGCCCAGCGTTCACCGTGCAGTACGTCTCGGCGAGCGTGCCACCCGGCACCGTAGGAGACTTTATCGAAGACGTAGCCGTAGGCGATGTGGTGGTTATCGACAATGGCGGCCGCACTGACTGCACGGTCTGGGGTGACATCATGACCCAGTACGCCGGTAGCCGAAAAATCGCCGCCACGGTCATCGATGGTGTGTGCCGTGACGTTAGCAAAGCTCTGGGCGACGGCTATCCGATTTTTAGCAAGGGCCGTTTCATGCGTACAGGTAAAGACCGAGTACAGGTTCAGTCGGTCAACCAGCCGGTGTCGATCGGCACAGCACGGGTCTGCGCCCGAGACATTGTTGTTGCTGACGCCAATGGCGTGGTGATAGTGCCGCGCGACCGGGCCGCTGAAGTGGCCGCCTGTGCCCGCCAAATCGAAGCTGTTGAAGCCGACATTCGCACGATGATTGGTCAAGGAAAAACCCTTAAAGAAGCCCGCGACGCGCTGGGCTACCACGGCCTGCAGAGGAAAATCTGATGACTACGCTCACCCTCCCCTTGAATTTCCACGAACGGGCAAAAGTGTTGGGCAGCTCAACACTGTATGAAGCCTCACATCTCCCATGCGCGGTGGACAGTGCAATTCGCCCAGTCTGGGACGGTGCCTTTATCGCCGCACCGGCCTACCCGCTGGAGTGTTCACCAGGTGACAATCTCTCTTTGCACCTGGCGATGGAGCGCGTACCTCGTGGCAGCGTGCTGGTCGTCGGCACCGGTAATTTTATTGCCGGCTACTGGGGCGAAG
>NZ_JBFUKU010000485.1:0-2466 GCF_056400685.1 Pseudomonas sp. P5_A12
TTTTAGGGCTGTTTCGCAGCCCGACAGGGCGATGCGGCGTTCCGACAAGCCTTTTAGGGCTGTTTCGCAGCCCGACAGGGCGATGCGGCGTTCCGACAAGCCCCCTCGCCACGGTCAGATCTTCCACACCTCAGGGCTCACAAAAAACGCCCGGGCATTATCTTCCAGGCTCTCCAAGTGATACCCACCCTCCTGCACAATCAAACAGGGTAGCCCAAGGTTGCGAATCTGCAGCCTTGCACCTTAGACGCGAGGATCGCCCGGGGCCTTGCTCGGGGCGGCGTATTGCGGTTTCAGGTGACCGTCCTGATCCAGTAGCCAGGCGTCCATGATCTGCCGCACCACCGGGCCGGCAACGCGACCACCGGCCTCGCCGTTTTCTATCATCACCGAGATGACAATCTTCGGGTGCTCGGCCGGGGCGAAACCGACGAACAAGGCGTTATCGCGGTTACGCTCCAGGGTTTTCGCCCGGTTGTAGCGCTCACCCTGCTTGATCGCGACGACTTGCGCAGTACCACTCTTGCCGGCAATGCGGTATTGAGCACCCTGCGCTGCCGCCCGGGCAATCCCGCGAGCGTCGTGCATCACCATCTGCATGCCATGGTTGACCTGCTCCCAGTCACGCGGGTCCTTGAGCAGGATGTTCGGCATCGGGTGCTCATCCACCGGCGCAATACCGTCCACAGTCTTGGCCAAGTGCGGTCGGTTCCAGACACCTTTGTTGGCAATCAAAGCGGTGGCTTGGGCCAATTGCAGGGGTGTGACCTGCATATAGCCCTGGCCGATGCCGAGGATTACCGTCTCGCCAGGAAACCAGGCCTGACGACGCGTGGCGCGCTTCCAGGCCTGGGACGGCATTAGACCGGCAGACTCTTCGAACATGTCCAGCGAGACCTTCTCGCCGAGGCCGAACATCGCCATGTAGTCGTGCAGGCGATCGATGCCCAGCTTGTGGGCCAGATCGTAAAAGTAGGTGTCGTTGGAGCGCATGATCGCCGCGTCCATGTCCACCCAACCGTCGCCGCTGTGGTTCCAGTTGCGGTATTTGTGATCGTAGTCCGGGAGCTGGTAGTAACCCGGATCGAAGACACGGGTCTGCGGAGTGACGACGCCGGCATCAAGTCCGGCAATGGCCACCTCCGGCTTGATGGTCGAACCGGGCGCGTAGAGGCCGCGCAGCACACGGTTGAACAGCGGACGGTCGATGGAGTCGTGCAGCGCTGCGTATTCCTTGAAGCTGATCCCGGTAACGAACAGGTTCGGGTCGAAGCTAGGCTTGCTGACCATTGCCAGCACTTCACCGGTCGACGGGTCGAGCGCGACCACTGAACCTCGACGATCACCCAAGGCTTCTTCGGCGGCTTCCTGAAGTTTGACGTCCAGGCTCAGGACAATGTTTTTTCCGGGGACCGGATCCGTGTGTTTGAGCACGCGTAGCACACGGCCCTGGGCATTGGTTTCGACTTCTTCGTAACCGACCTGGCCATGCAGCTCGGACTCGTAGAATTTTTCAATACCGGTTTTGCCGATGGATTGAGTGCCTCGGTATTCCACCGTGTCCAGGGCTTTGGATTCTTTCTCGTTGATGCGACCRACGTAGCCGATCGAATGCGCGAAATGCGCGCCCATCGGATAGTGGCGAACGAACTGAGGCTCGACATCGATTCCCGGCAGGCGGAACTCGTTAACCGCCAGTACCGCGATCTGCTCTTCACTCAGTTCATAGAACAGGGTGACCGGCACGAACGGATGACGGGCCTGCTTCATTGCCTTGTCGAACAATGTTCGATCTTCTGTCGACAGGTGCAGGAGGTTGACCACCTCATCCAGCTCCTCTTTGACATCGGAGGCGCGTTCGCGGGTAATCGTCAGATTGAAGCTCGGCCGGTTGTCGGCCAGAACCACGCCATTGCGGTCGTAGATCAACCCTCGGGTGGGCGTAATCGGCAGGACGTGGACTCGGTTGTTTTCGGAGATGGTCGAGTTATAGTCAAACTCGACCACCTGCAGAACATACATGCGCACCAGCAGCGCGCAGGAAATAGCGACGACGAACAAGCCGCAAGCCATCAGTCTTTTGTTGACCAGGCGCGTCTCTTTTTCGTGGTCCTTGATCGGTATCGGTTCGGGCATTTCTGCAGCAGCTCTTTGACTAAAGAAGGATGCCGATCCGTAGGCTTGAAATCAGTCCGTTAAAAAACGAGCTGCACCATACCAAAAACCGCCCGGTCACTTTAGTTCGATTTCCTCTAGATAGTGCATTTCTTACTGTCGCTCGTGTCAATACGGGGATGCTTTGGACTTTCCTGCGGACAAAACAAAACCCCTACCTGCATACGCAGATAGGGGTTTCGGAATTTAATCTTGACGATGACCTACTCTCACATGGGGAAACCCCACACTACCATCGGCGATGCATCGTTTCACTGCTGAGTTCGGGATGGGATCAGGTGGTTCCAATGC
>NZ_JBFUKU010000486.1:0-2459 GCF_056400685.1 Pseudomonas sp. P5_A12
GTCKAATGTGGGAGCGGGCTTGCTCGCGAAGGGCGCGACGCGGTCTAGCGTCGAACTTGCTTCAAGGTTTCAGCAATCAAAAACGCCAATTCCAACGACTGATCAGCATTCATCCGCGGATCACAATGGGTGTGATACCGGTCCGACAACCCATCCTCAGTAATCGGCCGTGCCCCGCCAATGCATTCGGTCACGTTCTGTCCGGTCATCTCGATATGGATGCCGCCGGCATAGCTGCCTTCCGCTTGATGAACCTGGAAGAACTGCTTCACCTCGCCAAGGATCTGCGCGAAGTCACGGGTCTTGTAGCCGCTGCTGGCCTTGATGGTGTTGCCGTGCATCGGGTCGGAGCTCCAGAGCACCTGCTTGCCTTCGCGCTGTACGGCGCGAATCAATGCCGGCAGGTGATCGCCGACCTTGGTGGCGCCCATCCGCGCGATCAGGTTCAGGCGACCTGGGTCGTTGTCCGGGTTCAGCACGTCGATCAGACGAATCAGGTCCTCAGGGTCCATGCTCGGGCCGACCTTGACCCCGATCGGGTTATTCACCCCGCGCAGGAATTCGACGTGTGCGCCATCAAGTTGGCGGGTGCGGTCGCCGATCCACAGCATGTGCGCCGAGCAATCGTAGTAATCGTTGGTCAGGCTGTCGCGCCGCACGAAGGCTTCTTCGTAGTTCAGCAGTAGCGCTTCGTGGGCGGTGAAGAAACTGGTCTCGCGCAGTTGCGGCGAGCTGTCCATGCCGCAGGCGCGCATGAACGCCAGGGTTTCATCGATGCGGTCGGCCAGGTGGCTGTATTTTTCCGCCAGTGCCGAGTTGGCGATGAAGTCCAGGTTCCACTTGTGCACCTGATGCAAGTCGGCAAAACCGCCTTGGGCGAACGCACGCAGCAAGTTCAGGGTGGCGGTGGACTGGTGGTAGGACTGCAGCAGGCGTTCCGGGTCCGGCACGCGGCTTTTTTCGTCGAAACCGATGCCGTTGACGATGTCGCCACGGTAGGCGGGCAGGGTCACGCCGTCGATGGTTTCGTCATTGGCTGAGCGCGGTTTAGCGAACTGACCGGCCATACGCCCGACCTTGACCACCGGGCAGCCGGCGGCGAAGGTCATGACGATGGCCATTTGCAGCAGGACTTTGAACGTGTCACGAATTTTCGCGGCGGAGAACTCGGCAAAGCTTTCGGCGCAATCGCCACCTTGCAGCAGGAACGCGCGACCCTGGGTCACTTCGGCAAACTGACGGCGTAACTCCCGGGCCTCACCGGCAAACACCAGCGGCGGATAACTGGCCAGGGTTTGCTCGACCTGCTGCAAATGCGCGGCGTCGGGGTAGTGGGGTTGTTGCTGGATCGGCAGGGCGCGCCAGCTGTCAGGGCTCCAGGGTTGGCTCATCACGTTCTCTAGTGTTTTACGCTCGGATGATCATGTTATCAGCAATTAGTGCGTGACCTGTTCCCGTCGCTTCGCGGACAATCGCGCCTTTGCCGCGCCCGCTCGCGGTTTTATTGCGCTGCTGTTTTTCACATGCCGGCGCGGCAACGATCAGGAGACGAAATGACTGAGGAGCGCGTCGAGCATCTGCTCGCCGAGGTGCAGGATGAGTTCGGCGTGATACGCGTGCTGGAAGTGGCCGATTACCGTTTCCTGGAATTCGGCGATGCCATCGAGCAGAGCTGCGTCTTCACCGCTGATCCGAGCTGGCTCGAGTACGACTACACCCGGGCGATGCTGATTGGTGCGCTGTGCCACGATCAGCCGGAAAGCGCGCTGTTTCTGGGGCTTGGCGCGGGCACGTTGACCCAGGCGTGCCTCAAGTTTTTGCCGCTGGAAGACGTCGAGGCGATTGAATTGCGCCCCGACGTACCGCGCCTGGCCATTGAATACCTCGGGCTGGATGACGATCCTCGGCTGTACATCCGCGTCGGTGATGCGCTGGAGCTTCTTGATACCGCTGAACCAGCGGACCTGATCTTCGTCGACCTGTATACCGATGTCGGGCCGGGTGTCGGGCATCTGGCCTGGAGCTTTCTGGAAAACTGCCAGAAACGCCTGAATTCGGGTGGCTGGCTGGTGATCAACCAATGGGCCACCGATGATGGCAAACCGTTGGGGGCCGCGTTGTTGCGTGGACTCTATCACCGGCATTACTGGGAGCTGCCGGTGAAGGAGGGCAATGTGATTCTGATCGTGCCTTCGGAGCTGGATCAGGAACTGGATATGGACGGTTTGATCGCGCGGGCAGAAGGGCTGGCGCCGCGATTGGGGTATTCATTGCAGTCGTTGATCAAGGCGATTCGGCCGGCGACTTGATGTGTCGTCTTTGATGGCCTCATCGCGGGCAAGCCTTGCTCCTACAGGTTGTGCGTAACCCTTGTAGGAGCATGGCTTGCCCGCGATGAGGCCATCAAAGACGACACATCAAGTCGCCGGCCGAATCGCCTTGATCAACGACTGCAATGA
>NZ_JBFUKU010000487.1:0-2450 GCF_056400685.1 Pseudomonas sp. P5_A12
ACGTCACGCAGCGTCCGCCGATTGCTCCCCCTGAAGTGCTCAGGCTTGGCCACATCGTGATTGAAGTGGTCGACTACCAGGCGACCTGTGCCTGGTATACCCAGCATTTCGGGTTTATTCCCAGCGATGTGCAAGTACTCCCCGATGGCACACCTATCGTCGCCTTCATGCGCCTTGACCTCGGTGAAACTCCTGCGGCGCACCATACCCTCGCGATAGCGCAAGGGTTCATGGCGACCTACAGCCATAGCGCCTATGAGGTCGTCGATGCGGACGCGGTGGGAATGGGGCAGCGCGTCCTGCGCGAGCGCGGTTGGGAGCACTCATGGGGCATCGGCCGCCACATCCTGGGCAGTCAGATCTTCGATTACTGGCAAGACCCATGGGGCGATAAGCACGAGCATTACTGCGACGGGGATATCTTCACGGCCGCACAGCCTACCGGCATTCATCCCGTGAGCCCCGAAGCAATGGCGCAGTGGGGCCAGCGCATGCCTGCGAGTTTTACAAAACCCAAGATGAGCTTCACCAATGTGCTTTTGCTAATCCGCAACTTGCGACGCAGCCCGGATTTAACCATTCGCAAGTTGATAACCCTTATGCGCATGTTCGGTTAGAGCTGCCGCCATGTCGGGTAACTCAATTCGGTATGGCCGGCGGGACGTGCTTAAAGCCGGCGCTTTGATCGCTGGCGGCTCGTTGGTCTACACCGTTGTCAGCCCCCCCTTCAGAACAACACCACAGTTCTTGCGCCACCGAGCGCAGGACAAACGCCGCTCCAGGAGTACCTTCAATGTCTGCTGTACACGTAGTCCGCTTTGAATTTCAGAACGGTATCCACTGGGGCGTGCTTCGCCAGGGCCGTATCACAGTCATCCCCGGTGTGTTTGAAACCACCGGTGACTTCATTCGCCAGAACAGTATCGACGACCTCGCTCAACTGAAAGGCTCGGAGTTGGAGGAGGGTGAAGTGAAATTGCTGTCGCCGGTGACCCGTAATCAGCAATTCGTCTGCCAGGGCGCCAATTACCGTCAGCACATGATCGAATCGGGCATGGACCCGGACGCGAAGAAATTCAACATGATCTTCACCAAGGCAACGAGTTGCCTGGTGGCGGCTGACAGCGACCTGATCAAGCCGCGCACCGTGCGTTTCCTTGATTACGAGATTGAACTGGGGCTTGTGATGAAACGCGCGATTACCGGTTCCGTGTCTGTCACTGACACCAATCTGCATGAGTTCATCGCCGGCGTCGTCATTGTCAATGACTACTCGGCCCGCGACATTCAGATTCCCCAGATGCAGTTCTACAAGGGCAAGAGCTTTCGCACTTTCGGCCCGGTCGGTCCTTACCTCTGTCTTCTGGATGCCAAGGACATGCATTACCTAAAAGCACTGCAGCTGCGCCTGACAGTCAACGACCAGGTGCGACAGAGCGACAGCACGGCCAACCTGGTTTACGGTCCCGCTGAAACCCTTACCGAACTCTCCTCCTTGCAAGATCTCGCCGCTGGAGACCTGATCGCCACCGGTACTCCGGCTGGCTGTGCGCTAACGATTCCTTCGCCTGCCAAGCAGCGTATTGCGGCTTTGATGCCAGAAGCTACCAAGTGGAAACTCTTTCTCAAGGCGCAGGAGAGCCGGCCGCAGTATCTCAAGCCGGGTGACGTGGTCGAAGCGCGCATTCGCAGTGCCGATGGTGTGATCGACCTCGGCGTGCAACGCAACCGCGTTGTGGGGGAAGCCTGATGGTGGTGCAGACCCTGAACGATATCGAAAGCCTCGAACGAGTCCCCTTGTCGGAACGCGGCCTGGCGTCCAGCACTTATGAAGCGCTGCGACAGGCGGTCGAGTGCACCCCCCAGGCACCGGCACTAAGCTTCTTCGCCGATGCTGCCGATTTCAGACACACCTATGAGTGGAATTATTCCCAGCTCTTCGCGGATATCACCCGCGCGGCAAATGCCTTCCATGACCTGGGCATAAAACCGGGCGAGGTGCTGGCCTTCATTCTGCCCAACCTGCCGGAAACCCATTTCACTCTATGGGGCGGGGAGGCGGCGGGCATCGTCATGGCGATCAACCCTCTGCTTGAGGCCAAGCAGATGGCCGGCCTGCTGAATGCCGCGAAGGCATCTGTGGTGGTGACGCTTGAGCCGACTGCGGGCAGCGATCTGTGGCCGAAACTGGCTTCACAGCTGGATCAGTTACCTACGGTCAGGTCTGTCGTTTGGGTCAGCATGGAGTCCTATGTCGACGAACCTGTGCGTAGGGCTCTGAAAGCCGTGGCACTGAAGGAGCGAGACTTAAACCGCGGCATCCCGATCCACGATTGGCGATCGCTGATGAATGCTCAGCCGCATACACACCTGAAGAGCGGTCGGCAAATCCGCCAGGATGAATGCTCCTCCTACATCTGCACTGGCGGCACCACCGGGCTCCCCAAGAT
>NZ_JBFUKU010000488.1:0-2420 GCF_056400685.1 Pseudomonas sp. P5_A12
GGGCTGAGCCAGCGGTAATCACTTTCGGTCAGGCCCTGGCGGTAGAGGTCATCCAGATAGTGACGCAGGCTGGCTTCCTGCTCGGGGTAGCGTGCGGCGCAGTAAAGCACCCCGCCTTTGCGGTAATCGCAGGCAATGCCTTCACGCTCCAGAACGACTTCTACTTCATCAGGAATGCTATGCAACAAGTCGAATGAGGCGCGGCGTTGCTCCAGGGACAACCCGGCGAGCAGGCGGTCTTCACCCAACAGGTTACCCATCAACCAGCCGCCATTACGGCCCGAGGCGCCAAAACCGGCGGTTTGCGCTTCAACAATGGCGATGTCCAGGCCCGGCGCCAGACGCTTGAGATAATACGCGGTCCAGAGTCCGGTATACCCCGCGCCAATGATTGCCACGTCGACGTCCAGATCGTGTTCCAGCGCCGGGCGTGCCGATAACGGCTCGTCGAGTTGATCCATCCATAAACTGATAGTGCGCCACGCCGACATGCAAGACTCCGCCACTTGAACTTCGATGGCGTCAATCCTAGTGCGTGGGCTCAGGGGCTGTCTTGCGCGCGGGCACGCAAGGAAATCTGTTTGGCGTACGCCTTGGGCGTCAGGCCGGTGTGCTGGCGAAAACAAGTGTAAAACGCCGACAACGAATTGAAGCCGGCGGCAAACGCCAGTTCATCGATGCGTACCGGCGGCATGGCAGTGTCCAGCGTGCCGAGCAAATGCTGCAGGCGCGCCTGGTTAACGTAGCGATAGAAACTCTGGCCCAACACTTGATTCAACAGGTAGGAAATCTGGTTGCGACTGTAACCACACTCCTTCGCCACCCGTTGCAGGTCGAGTTCGGGGTCCAGATAGGGTTGTTGACCCGAGAAATACTGCTGCAAGTCATCGGCCATGAAACTCAACTGACGCGGGGACAGACCGAGTCGACTGACGGCCGGACGCAATGTTTGGGTCGCTGTTCTGGACGACTGCTCGTGGACCAGCGTGGCGTATTCGTTGACCCGCCAGATCAATCCGTCACGGACTGTGATCGCCTCGCTGGTGCAAAAGGACGCCAGCCCCTCACCGCCACGCAAGGTCATCCGGTATTGAATAAATGCGGTGTTGCCGTCCAGGCGAATCCGGTCGGAATGCTCCAGCGCTTCATCCAGATTGCGAGGCATGCTCACGCGCACGTACTCGCGCAATTCGTCGAGCCCCATCACCCGGTTCTGGAAAAAATCGTGGTACTGGATGTCCGGGTGATAAAGCGCCATGACGCCGTCCAGGTCGCGGTGTTTCCAGCACAAGTGGTAACGCATGACCGTCTCGCCCGTGGCCCGGGTTTGCTGCGGCCCATCATCATCGGCGTGCATAAAGGTCTCGACGCGAAAACGCCGAGCTTGCCGAAATTCTGCACGGGGTTCAATGGCTGAAAAAATGGTCAGGTGACCGTCATCAAATAAACTCGACGAACCGCCCAACGGCCGAAAAAAATCACATGGCTTTCACATCCGGGTGCTACTTTTAAAGGCAGTCACCGGTTGAGCCATTGAAGGCTCTTCCCCTCCTAACATGAGCTAAAGGAAGCGCTCGATGAAGAAGGCGGGCTACATATGAATAAAGGGTCATTCAGCAAAGTTACGTTTCCAAACGCCTGCCAGCTGATGCGCTGGCATTTTCATCCCATGGGATTTGAGGCGAGCATGGACGCGCCGGGCAGCATGATTGCCCGGCTGTTTGATCGAGCGAGTGGCGAGACCATGATCGCCATTGCCGGTATTCCTTGCGCAACCGTCATGAACGCTGCGGATGTCGAGCGAATCATTGAAGCCGTCGAAGATGAACTTGAGGCATTCATTCCACCTGTGGCCCTCAAAAACTATGCCTGAAGGCCAAACAGACCATAAAAGCCCACGTCATGTGGGCTTTTTATTGGGTAACGACTCAGGCTCCCGCCAGTTTCTGATTGGCACGATGATCGGCAAAAAACGCTTTGCCGTTACCGATCCGGTCTGACGCCTTAGGCATGTTCGCAGCCGTGTCCTGCCCCTCGACATACCAGTAGCAATGACTCACTGCCCGGGTGATGCCGACGTAAGCCAGTCGCAGGATTTCGTCTTTTTGTGCGCTGTCATACGGCTCACTGTCACCGGCCTTGCCAAGTCCCGCCATACGGTAAACCTGGTTTTTGTAGGGGGAACTGGTCAGATGCTGACAATCACCCAGCAAAAACACCGCGTCGGCCTGTAAGCCTTTGGCGCTGTGATAGGTCAACTGTTTCAGCCGGCGGCTTTCATACGGCAAACTAGAATCAACATTAACAACAGACTGAATATGCTGCTCAATCAATAGCTTATCGCTGCTTTTTCGATATAGCATCAAGATTGAATCACCCTTCCGGTAATGCTCCATCAGGCGTTGGGCCATGCCTTGATC
>NZ_JBFUKU010000489.1:0-2373 GCF_056400685.1 Pseudomonas sp. P5_A12
GCTCCAGACCGTCCACGGGGGACCGGTAAAATTTCACATCCGGCCCGTACCGGGTGTCCTCAAGCAATGAGGGGCTAAAGGTCCTATATCCCTCGGCAACTGTATTCACTCCATGTGCATAGCGATACAGCCATTCGTGCGAGTGTTGTTCAACAAAGCCCAGGACACCGTCTTTGCCAAGATCGAGCCCCCATGCTGCATCGGCATTAAGCAAAGCCGACAAGCTGTGCAGGCTGGTAAAGCCGACCACAGAACCCAGCAACTGTCCGTCCGTAGACCTGATCAACCGGAATATCGCAATCCCCCCTTCACCCAGCTCAGGGGCTTGCGGGCGAGGAGCAAAAAAGGTGGCAGACTCGGCCCCGTCGGCAAGTGCAGCCTGATAGTCTGGCAAATCCTTGAAGGTGCGCGCTGCCAACACGCCCGGCAACAGGACTGACTCTAACGGTACGTCAGCGTCAATCGCGACGATCTTGCCATCCGCATCCAGAACGACAACGGCATCCAGCCAAGCGTTCTTCACTTCCTTTGCCAACAGTGCATGCAGTTGCTGGTCACTCCGGCTATCACCCATGGCCTGCACGGTCTCACCGATCGACGCGAGCTGGTAGTTCAACGTTGTTTCGAGCAGGCCAAAGCTGCGCCGATGCATCGACGAGACGTTTTTCAGGCTCTGCACCACACCCGCTTCAATCCAGTTGTGCTCCAGGTACAGGTAGCCAGCCGCGCAGACGCCCTGGACCAGAAACACGAGAATCAGCAGGCCGCGTTTGGCGGCCAAACCGGAGAACAAGGAACCAATGAAAGATTGCAAACGAGCAACAGCAACACTCATATAACCATCCAGGACAATCCGCACCGGGGTGCGAGTACATCGGTCATTTACTTAAGAAGTTTGAATACACTCAATGGCCGGGCAGGTTGATTTGCATCGAACTTGGCCCCACTGGAACCCGTTTCTTTCAGTGAAAAATTCTCATCGGCATCGGCAAAGCGCTGAGTGATCTGCTCAAATTCGTCCTCCAGAAGCTTGAAGGCCGCTACCACGTCGGGATCAAAATGATGCCCGGCACCGTCGCAAATGATTGCTACCGCCGTTTCGTGGCTCATCGGCGATTTGTACACGCGTCGGCTGATGATCGCGTCGTAGACATCGGCGACCGCCATCAGGCGCGCGCTCACTGGAATGGCSTCACCGRCCARACCATTGGGGTAACCGCTGCCATCCCATTTTTCGTGATGGCACAGGGCAATTTCYTTGGCGATGCGCAGGAAAGGCACTTGCGCGCCCAGCATGTCCTCGGCATGCACCAGGGCCTGATAACCCAGCCGGGCGTGGGTCTTCATGATTTCAAACTCGGCAGGCTCAAAACGCCCCGGCTTGAGCAGGATATGGTCAGCAATACCGACCTTGCCGATATCGTGCAGYGGTGCCGACTTGAATATCAGTTCAATGCTTTGATCATCCAGATGGAGGCTGAATCGCGGGTGATCGCGCAATTTCTCGGCCAGTAACCGGACATAATGCTGCGTGCGCCGCAGGTGGTTGCCGGTCTCGTTGTCGCGAGTCTCTGCCAGCGATGCAAGAGCCATGATGGTCACGTCATGGGTAGCTTGCAGCTCACGGGTTCGCGCCACGACCTCCTGATCGAGAAAGGTATTCTGCGAACGCAGTAGATCCGAAGATGCCTTCAGACGCAGTTGTGTCTGCACCCGCGCCAGGAATATGAGTGGATTGATTGGTTTGCTCAGGAAATCGGTTGCGCCGAGCGAGAGCCCCAGGCACTCATCGTCATCCTGATCCCTGGCACTCAGGAACAAGATCGGCACATCACGCGTCTTCGGATTGTCCTTGAGACGACGACAGACCTCGTAGCCATCCATTTCGGGCATCACCACATCCAGCAGGATCAGATCAGGTAAGGCCCGATCGACAATTTCCAACGCCTGCGCACCGCTGGTGGCAACGCGTACGTGAGTGTGCTCACGCAGCAAGGCACTGATCAGTTGCAGATCAGCTGGCATATCGTCGACCACCAACACGGTGGGTTTGCGGGTAAGGCGGCTCAACGGGAACTCCTCGCAGCAAGCTCACAGGCGCATTACAGTGCAGCCGGGGTAAGCACTACTGGCGAAAAGCATGACGGGGAAGTACGGTCCGTCGCTTCTGCCAATTAACTGCAGTAACGCATGCCATACCGATATCTGCTCTGAAACGGGCTGAGCCTCGCCCCGCTAGACACTGAAAAACGTTGAAAAACGCTGAACGCTTATGAACAACGCCTTGTGGCGTCATTGCGTGCCGCAACTAGCGCTCATTGAACCTGAATCAGTGGCAGACGTGAGTTTGATCCAGTCGGCACGGTTCAGCGG
>NZ_JBFUKU010000490.1:0-2358 GCF_056400685.1 Pseudomonas sp. P5_A12
GTTCCAGTGCCTGCTCGACCAAAGAAGGATCGAGCAACGAATCCAACCCCTCGATGGCGTGGGGAGTGGAGGCGATGTTGTGAGTCAGTTCCAGTGCCCGAGCGAGACGCATAAAAAAATCCGATACCTATTCAGGCATCGGATTTTGATTTCTTGCAGCCAAAGGTCAAGCAAGAGGGCTTAACTGATCGGCATTACCCGCAACGGCCTCCCTTTTTTGTGCCCACCACTTTTCCCCCAAATACCTGAAATCCCTGTGGGAGCGGGCTTGCCCGCGATGGCGGAGTGTCAGACGACTACTATATGCACTGACACACCGCCATCGCAGGTAAGCCAGCTCCCACAGGAAAGCTTTTCAATGCGAGGAATGTGGGACAATACCCGCCACTTTTAGCCATACCCGAATCGACAACGCCCATGAACGCCCCCCGCACACCAAGACCTGCGCGCAAAAAGCCTGACACCGCCACCCCGGCCAAAGCCGTGGAGCCGCGCGAGAAGGCCAGCCTGCACCCGCGCAATCGCCATCAGGGTCGTTACGACTTCCCGGCCTTGATCAAAACCACGCCGGAACTGGCAAAGTTCGTGATCATCAACCCGTACGGCAAGGAAAGCATCGACTTCGCCAGCCCCGACGCGGTACGCGTGTTCAACCGGGCGTTGCTCAAGTCGTTCTACGGCATCGCCCATTGGGACATCCCGGCTGACTACCTTTGCCCACCGGTTCCGGGGCGTGCCGACTATGTGCACTTCCTTGCCGACCTGCTGGCCAGCGTCAATGACGGTGAAATCCCTCGCGGCGCGCCGGTCAAGGTGCTCGATATCGGCATGGGCGCCAACTGTGTCTATCCGTTGATCGGTTACAGCGATTACCGCTGGCACTTCCTCGGTTCGGAAATCGACCCGACGGCCGTGGCCGCTGCCAAAGCCATCGTGCAGTCCAACGGGCTGAACAAGGCCATCCAGTTGCGCCAGCAAAGCAATCCCAAGCACATCCTGCTGGGTCTGCTGGAGCCAGGCGAACGCTTTGACCTGACCATGTGCAACCCACCGTTCCATGCCTCGATGGACGAAGCGACCAAGGGCAGCGAGCGTAAATGGCGAGCCCTGGGCCGTGCCGACCCGAAACGCAAACTGCCGGTGCTGAACTTCGGTGGTCAATCGGCTGAGTTGTGGTGTGAAGGTGGAGAAGCCCGGTTTGTGACGCAACTGATCGCCGAAAGTGCCCACTTCCAGCACAAAGTGCTGTGGTTCAGCACCCTGGTGTCGAAAGCGTCTAACCTGCCTGCGATCCAGACAGCCTTGAAAAAGGCTGGTGTGCTGGAAAGCCAGGTGGTGGAAATGTCCCAAGGCCAGAAGCAAAGCCGCTTCGTCGCCTGGACCTTCCAGACCAAATCCGAGCAGCAGGTCTGGCGCGAGCGCTGGGTTAAAAAAAGCTGAGTAACTAACCGACACAAATCAAATGTGGGAGCGAGCCGGTTCCGGGCGGCGTTCCGACGAAGGGGCCGTCCCAGCCGACATTGATGCTGAATGTCAGACCGCTTTCGCGAGCAGGCTCGCTCCCACATTGGTTCAGCGGTGTTGGTGCCAAATCTCAGACACAAAAAAACCGTGCCCGGATTGCTCCGGAGCACGGTTTTTTTTAACAAGTCTTACTTGTTAACAGCGTCGGTCAGGCCTTTGGCCACAACCAGCTTGATAACTTTCTTGGCAGCGATTTCGATGGCAGCGCCAGTCGAAGGGTTACGGCCAGTACGGGCAGGACGCTCAGTCACTTTCAGTTTGCCGATACCTGGCAGAGTGATTTCGCCGCCGTTTTCCAGCTGATCAGCAACGATTTGGCCCAGTTGGTCCAGAGCGTTACGCGCGGTGGTTTTTGGCGCGTCGATAGCTTCAGCGATGTCGGCGATCAGTTGGTCTTTAGTAAGAGCCATGTAGTGTTCCTTCCCTATCAAATTCATATGGATTGCAGAGTGCAGTGTCAGCCATCGAGCCCGATCTTCTGGATCTGGCACCCTCGGCCAATAACCACTGGATCGGGGTTATAGATGCCGAAATCAGGGTTTGGTTCGACCTGACAAATGCTGAATGCACGCTTAACGCAGTGACTTCGCGCAAGACGGGGCAAAACTAGCACAGAGACGGGGAAATATCCGCCTCTAGCTACCCATTTGGTCAGCTTTATTGCTCTAAAACGGGAAAAAAACGCATAAGCACCGCCGGTCGCCCGGGATTTGCCCTTCATGCCGCGCCCAAACCAGTGGTTGCGGTACACTTKGCACTTTTTCGGGGAGCACGCCCTCCTCTCTTCAATCAGCCGAGAAGCCCATGCCGATCCGTCATTGCATCGTCCACCTG
>NZ_JBFUKU010000491.1:0-2357 GCF_056400685.1 Pseudomonas sp. P5_A12
TCCCTGCTCCGGTCTGCAACACTTCAACTTCAGGACATGGCATAAAGGCCTATACGACGATCAGCCGGAAAGTCTTAAGTAAACGGTAGAGTCGTTGGCTTGGTTTGGATGGGTACCTATCACCGAGGGATCGACGATGCGAGAAATGTGGCTTSCATCGTGAAGGAAATGCTTAGCTAATTGATGAGCCGGGCCCATCGGCCCGAAGGATCGACCTCCCCCGATGACGCCACTTCAAACCGTAGCTCAGCTATGGGCATGCAATGAATCGAGCGCAGATGGATTTGAACACAACCTCACCATTCACCATTCTCCGCACACGCTCCTCACGTCAAAACGAGTCCACAGTCTCATAGCCCAAAGCGGTCACCTCGAACACCTCACCTTTTGCTCCACGCCCGATTAGAAGCTGTGAGCGGACGAGCTGATTCAATGCATCCTCCCAGATTGCAATCTCTCGGCGCTCACTCGACTCAATCAGGTTCTTACCATTTGTTTGAATGTCCGTACCACCCATGTGGCGCACGACCAATACAGTCCCTTGTGCATCTTTCGCAGCCTCATTGAGAAGAGTCTTTGCTTCGCTAGATAGCTGAGGAATGGAAGGCGTTGTCGGAATGCTTTCAGAGGCGACTAGCCCCTGGCCCGTCAGGTCATTCAGGTGCATTGCCAAATGTCGGCTGAAATCATCTGAGAATTGGGCCGCAGTGTCGAACGTGTGGTACTGCCCCCGAGTCCTGCAGGCGTCTTTAAACTTTACGAGCCTGTCGTACTCGTCCCGATTAACCGAACTCAGCGCCACTGGCTCGTCAGAAAAGTAGAGAAGTGTAGGTTTACCGGCTTGTATATGCCTCTCTATCTCTTCGACCGTCCCACTGTCATATTCAACCGTTGGTGTACCTAACTTCGTCCAGAAAACCCCCACCAGCAAATCTGCTTCGATGAGAAGCTTTTCATTGATCAACTCTTGCGCTGGCTTCCCCATGTTAGGTGCGGAGCTTGACTCCCATCCAACTGGCAAAAGAACAGCTTTTCGATGCTTCGCATGAATTTCATTCCAGGCATGCACAATCTGTCTAATCTGAGCCCGAGCCCAGGTTACATCACTAGGCGATGCGATAAAAACGTTGTATAGCGTCACTGCCAGAGCCATATCCATTCCTCGTCGACGCCCGAAAGCCAAAGGCTTAGCCGGGCCTAATTGGCTTTAGAAGCGACCTTATCATTGATGTCAGATCAYGCCACAGCTTAGTTGTGGGCAAGCGATGGCTCGGAGGCAGAACAACTTGAACACAACCTCCCCTCTCACCGCCCTCGAGGTCAGCCAAGTGCTGACGGACATGCTTTGAGGTGATCAGGCCACTACGACTATTAGATCTATCAAGACTTCCTGATGTACCGGGGATCTTCTCCGAGGAGCCATATAGGCGACGTCTTCTCCTTTCTTTCCTTCACTAATTCACGAACGAGATCATGCAACCCGTAGCTCGGGATGACCGAGTGCACACCGAATACGTTCCGTCTCAAGTGGTGACTGAGTTCCTCCGCGATTACCCGCTCGAATCCGGTCGACTCGATGGGATAATGTATGGGAGCGTAGCGGCGCCAAAGCAAGGTAAACGCAATGTCGTCTTGTTCCTGGATAATTTAGAGCCTGAGCGGAGCACCTACTCACCACGAGTAGAAATTCCGCTCAGATTCCTACGAACACAGACTGTGCGACTTCGATCGGTGTGACAAATTGTAAGTGGCCAGCGCTGACTTTAGTCCTATGGAGTACCTTGACCAGCCGGGGGTCACCCCGCAGAAGATCCCCGCCCTTGAGCTACATTGGCGTGAGACGTCTAAGATCATGGACGACTGGGCAGACGGTGATCCATTTGCCTCGCCGGCCTGAGTACCCAGCACACGAGGCGGTGCGCTGGGCTGATGAGGTCAGAACGGTATCGAATCTAGGTCTTGGTCATCGCCAAGCGCTTCGGATGGTTCAGGTATGCGAGGTGTGCCAAGTTCGCTAACGGTGTTCGGGGCGTTAGGAGTGTCAGGGGGAAGAAGCCCTGGCTGAATCGCTTGACGTTGAGCTGGCTTTGGTAGGTCTGCTTTCAGAGGTGCCGCATCAGGTAATGAATCGACCTTGATCGGCTCCTCGGCTATCGGAATGTGGGCTGCGGCCAAGAGCGTTTCTCCTCCCGCCACCTCTGTTTGAGACCCGGCGTCAGAATCGCCATCAGCGTCGCTACCTTCTTCAGCCTCGACATCGTCAGCCGTGAGATCCTTGTAGTCCTCACCCATCATCATCTCGTAATGCGCCAAGTGATTGGCCGCTTTGAAAATCTTGAAGAAGATTTTCATGTAGC
>NZ_JBFUKU010000492.1:0-2320 GCF_056400685.1 Pseudomonas sp. P5_A12
GACAAACTTTCTGATCCAGAACCTCATTCCCATCGGTCACCCAAAAGCCACCTAGACTTAAATTAACCACTGACAAGGCCGTCTCCATGATCTCGTTGTCTTCGTTTCACGCCATGCTGGTCCCGATCCTCGCCGGGATGCTCATGCTGGCAATCGGCTTCAACTTTCGCGACAAAAATGCCGGTGTATTTGCCATGTGGATTGGCATGCTGACCATTTTCGGCACCGTGATTTTCAAGATCCTCGCCAAACTCAACGAATAAATCCTCCCCCTGACTCGCATTGATTTAGACGGGCTCGTACACTCGGCCGATCCTTTCATCCCGAGGTTGACCGCCTAGTGCTCGCCCGTCTTTTCGCCCTGCCGTGTTTCTTCCTTGTCTGCCTCATGACGTTGCTGCCGATGGCACCTGCCCATGCGGCCGGTTTGCCGAGCCTGCTCGGCAGTTCGACCAAAGCCCAGCCCGAGGCGCAAGAACCGTTAGGCCAATCGCTGGATGAAGTCATCAAGTCGCTGGAGAACGATCAGCAGCGCAGCAAACTGCTGGCCGACCTGAAGAAACTGCGCGACGCCACCAAAAAGGCGCAACCCGCCGCCGAAGAAGGCGTGCTGGGACTGATCGGCGGTACGCTGGCCACGTTCGAAAAGCAATTCTCCGGCGCGGATAGCCCGCTTACCCGCTGGTCTGACGAACTCGATCAGGCCAGGGACGAACTGACGGCATTGATGTTGCCGGCCAGTGAGTGGCTGCCGATCATCTTCGCGTTCGCCATGATCCTGATGGTCTGGAGCCTGCTGGCGGCGGCCCTGATCTGGATCAGTCACCGGGTGCGCACGCGCTTCGGCCTGACCGAGGAACTGCCACAACACCCCAAGGCGCTGGACATGTTGCGCTTCGCCCTGCGCAAGCTCGGGCCATGGATGGTCGCCCTGGTGATCACCGTCTACATGAGCTACGCCCTGCCCTCGTCACTGGGTAAAAGCCTGGCCATGGTGCTGGCTTACGCGCTGGTGGTCGGCACTTGTTTCTCGGCGATCTGTGTGATCGCGTTCTCCCTGCTCGATGGCCCGCACCGCCACCGCGCCTTGTATATCCTGCGGCATCAGGCCTTTCGACCGTTGTGGCTGATCGGCAGTTTCGCCGCGTTTGGTGAGGCGCTGAACGATCCGCGACTGATCGCCGGTCTTGGCAGTCACCTGGCGCACACGGCAGCGACGGCGGCCAACGTGCTGGCCGCGATTTCGACCGGGCTGTTCATTTTGCGGTTTCGCCGGCCGATTGCGCATTTGATCCGCAACCAGCCACTGTCCCGGCGTCTGACCCGCCGTGCCCTGAGCGATACCATCGAGATTCTCGGCACCTTCTGGTACGTCCCTGCATTGGTGCTGGTGGGTGTATCGCTGTTCGCCACGTTCGTCTCCGCGGGCGACACCAGCACCGCCTTGCGCCAGTCGCTGATCTGCACCGTGTTGCTGGTGTTGAGCATGGTCATCAATGGACTGGTGCGGCGCCATGCCCTGAAACCGCAACGCGGTGTGAAGCGCCATGCACTGTATTCGGAACGCCTGAAAAACTTTTTCTACACCCTCGTTCACTTGTTGGTGTGGTTGGCGTTCATCGAGCTCGGCCTGCGGGTCTGGGGCATGTCGCTGATCTCGTTCACCGAAGGTGAAGGCCATGAGGTCAGCGTCAAACTGTTCAGCCTCGCTGGCACACTGATTTTCGCCTGGCTGATCTGGATTCTCAGTGACACTGCCGTACACCTCGCACTCACCCGTTCACGCAAAGGCCTGGCCAATACCCGCGCGCAGACGATGATGCCGTTGATCCGCAACGTGCTGTTCGTGGCGATTTTCATTATCGCGCTGATCGTCGCGCTGGCGAACATGGGCATGAACGTCACGCCATTGCTGGCCGGTGCCGGCGTGATCGGTCTGGCCATCGGTTTCGGTGCGCAGTCGCTGGTGGCGGACTTGATCACCGGTCTGTTCATCATCATCGAAGACTCCCTGGCCATCGATGATTACGTGGACGTCGGCGGCCACCTGGGCACCGTCGAAGGGCTGACCATTCGCACCGTGCGCCTGCGGGACATCGACGGCATCGTCCACACCATTCCGTTCAGCGAAATCAAAAGCATCAAGAACTACTCCCGGGAATTCGGCTACGCGATCTTCCGGGTCGCGGTGCCGTCTGACATGGACATCGATAGCGCGATCAAACTGATGCGCGAAGTCGGTCAGAAAATGCGCACCGACCCGCTGCAACGCCGCAATATCTGGTCACCGCTGGAGTTCCAGGGTGTCGAGAGTTTCGAG
>NZ_JBFUKU010000493.1:0-2301 GCF_056400685.1 Pseudomonas sp. P5_A12
GATTGAAGAGACTTGTAAGGTTAGTCGGTTGACTCAAAACCTGGACTGGCCAAGGCTGATGATCTGCACAAGCGAGATCATAGAAAAACCCCCAATCCCAATGTGGCGCATCGGAACACACCTCAAGCTCCTCGTCGAAGCTGCTCAGAAAGCTTCGAAGAGAGGCTCGGGCTTCGACAAGTGAATGGCCATATTGCAAAGAATCGAGCTGAGGTAAAACGTTTTGGATGACGAAATCACTGCAGTCCTCGACCGAATAAGTATCCGTCAACTCAACGTAATACTCATCTCCTGACTCCGACACCAGGGCTAGAGATATYAGCTTTGAGTACTGATTCAGCTGGGTAAATTCGCAATCTAGGAATATCTTCAACGTCCGATCCTTTCAACGATTGTTAGCGTGACCTGTCATTGGAGCCGCGCTCGCCCCGCTATTTACAGTACACCGTCCAAAGCTGATCAACCCGCGTCGTGAAGCTTTGACTCATCATCTCTCGGCGCATCCCCCATTCCGGATCCGTCGGCACACTCGCTACGCGCAGGGTGCCTCGACCCCACCGCCCATTGATGGCATCGAGAACACCCATCACTTTCTCGGTGGCTACCGGTTGAGAGATCGAAAAGAGGTCTTCGGTGTACTCGCCCTTCTGGCAAAGGTTAACGAGGAGTACCTCGGCTTTGCTGTACTTGAATCCAGGACGGTAGATCCGTTCCACTGCGTCCACCGCCGCCTTTGTCATCAACCGAACGTCATCAGTCGGATAAGGCAGCTCTACCAAAACCCCATTCGCATACTTTGCTTCCTCGGGGTTGAACATGCCGGTACGAATGCTGATCCTGATCTTTTTACACAATGACTGCTGCGCGCGGAGCTTTTCGGTAGCTCGCATCATGTACGTGGCCACGGCCTCCTTGATTGGTGCAATCTCTGTGAGACGCTTTCCGAACATCCGGCTGCAGCAAATTTCTTGCTTAGGCGGATCAGGTTCATCGAGCTCAAGGCATGGTGTGCCGGCTAACTCACGCGCTGTCTTCTCGATCACCACACTGAATTTTTTGCGAAGCATCCACGGATCAGTTTTGGAAAAATCCCAAGCTGTCTTGATGCCCATGCCTTCGAGGAGAAGAGTCATCTTGCGTCCGACGCCCCAGATGTCTGAGACCGAGCATTTCTTCAGCACCCAATCGCGCTTGATTTGATCGCGGAGATCGACCACTCCACCACTCTGTGCCTGCCATTTCTTCGCTGCGTGATTAGCGAGCTTACTCAAGGTTTTCGTGGCGCCAATACCTACGCCGACTGGGATGCCAGTGCTCCGATAAACCTGGGCACGGATCCGCCGTCCAAGCGCCTCAAGATCACCAGGCACACCGGCCAAATCCGCGAAGGCTTCATCAATGCTGTAGACCTCCACGGCGGGCACGAGGGACTCGATCACGCTCATCACGCGCTGACTCATGTCGCCATACAACGCGTAGTTCGACGAGAACGCGACGATGCCATGCTGCTTGAGCTTGTGCCTGATCTGAAAATACGGCTCACCCATTTTCACGAATGGCTTGGCGTCATAGCTGCGGGCAATCACACACCCGTCGTTGTTGCTGAGCACGACGATTGGGGTGTTTCGCAAATCGGGTCTGAATACACGTTCGCAGGATGCGTAGAAGCTGTTGCAGTCGATAAGAGCGAAGGCCGGCTCAGGCTTTTTCATGGCTGCGCACGCTATACATCACCACGCCCCATACCAGCAGCTCCTCTCCCTCCATCATGTACCGGGAGGGATATTTTGTGTTCTCTGACTTCAGGACGATCCGCCCGCACTCCTTGACCAGCCGCTTACAGACAGGCTCGGCATCCACTGCGGCAATGACGATATGCCCGGACTCCACTTCCATGGATCTGTCCACAATGGCCAGGTCACCCGGAAAAATGCCAGCACCGATCATGCTGTCGCCTTCGATGCGCACGAGGTACATGTGGGGGGCTCGCAGATCCAAAAGCTCATCCAACGAAACCTTCTGCTCGAGATGGTCTGCTGCTGGCGACGGAAAGCCTGCTGGAACGCGGTAGGAATAGAWCGGGAGCTGAACGCCGCTGCTGGATAGCGGCCCTAGGATGGTGACCATGATACAAATCGCCGAATACTGTATGTTCGTACAGTAAACCGCCGAACGGGGTTTGCGGTCAAACGGAAACCTACCAAACGCGACAGGGGGTATCGGCCTCATCCTCTTAGAGCCTGCCGTGGGAATCAAATCCTCCCCAGGCGAGAGCAGCTTACGGCAAGCTAAGGCTCACCT
>NZ_JBFUKU010000494.1:0-2298 GCF_056400685.1 Pseudomonas sp. P5_A12
GCCCTTGCCGCACGATTGGTGGTAGCAGCTGCCGAGCCCGCGAGGCTGCGTCCGGCCGCGCAGCGGTCGTCAAATCAGGCGACGCAGCGTTTCAGGAAAACCGAGTGCGCAGGGGTTACGACCGCTGCGCGGCCGGACGCAGCCTCGCGGGCTCGGCAGCTGCTACCACCAATCGTGCGGCAAGGGCTTTGGCTTGTAGTGCTACGTCGGTGACTGCCGTGCTTTCCCACCACATGCCACGCAACGGTGGCCCCAAGGCGAACAGGCGCCGGGCGACCTGCCCGTCGGCGTCCAGCACGGCTCCGTCAACAGCGGCTGCAATCCCCAATGCCAAAGGACCCGGGCGGATCAATCCGCGCGCCAGCAGTTGCTGTGGCAGCGGTCGAGCGACCCGGCGCCAGTCATACTCGATGCCGCTGGAGTTGATCAACGCCGCGCCACGCACCACACAGGTGTCGGCCTCGCCACGGCGGCGAATGCAGATGCTGATTCCGTCCCGGGACACGGCTTCAAGGCCTTTGAACGACGCTGCTTGAATCCGAAAGCGCCCTTCCCTGTGCAAGCGCTCCACCAGGGCGGCACTCAAGGGTGGCGAGCGGTGATGATGACTTTCCCACCACGGCCGGACATGCCGCACAAACTGCCGACGCTGCCGGTCTGTCGCCTGATTCCACAACCGTCCAATGTGCGCTCGCACGGTGTCGAGTGGTGCTTGCCAGTCGAAGCCTTCGGCGATGGCCTCCCGACAATGTCGTCGCAGTTCGCGCACCAACTGCCGTGGTGTGCGAATACTGTGATCTTCGGCCAGAAAATCCACCCAGGCCGGTGGTTGCCGACGCACATGCGGTAGCAATCCGTGACGGGAAAAAACCTCGATGGGCCCGCGATGCCCGGCCTGTTCCAGCGACACAACGGCATCGACCATGGTCAGGCCGGAACCRATGATCAGCACCGTCGACAGTGGATCGAGCTTGCGCATGGCGGCGACGTCCCACGGATCCAGCGCCGCGGCGTTCAGACCGCTGGACTCTTTCTGTGGTGTGCGCGCCGCAGGAAACATCCCGGTCGCCAGCACCGCATAAGCGCCCTGCAAGCGTTGCCCGTCACTCAAGGTCAGCCGTACCGAATCGTCGTCCGTTTGCAGATCGGTCACCTCCGCCTGCACATGCTCGACCTTGGAACCATTCAACACTCCGAAGGCTAGCGCTTCGGCCAGGCGTTGCTGCACGTACACGCCGAACAGGCCCCGTGGCGGGAACAACTCGCTGATCGGCACAGATTGCTCGGCCGATTCCGGCCAGCCACCAGCGCCGATGTGGTCAGTCAGCCATTGCGTCAGGTCATCGGCGTTGTCCGGGTCAACGCTCATCCGTGCCGCGTTGCCGTTCAGCGTATGGCCCAATTCGACCGCGCTGTAGGCTTCACCCCGACCCAACTCGGTACGCGGTTCGATCACCAGCACCGAGCGCTGGCCAGGCAAGCGCAACAACTGCGCCGCCAGCATCGCGCCACTGAGGCCGCCGCCGATGATCAGAACGTCGGCGTGGCGGGTGGTGTTGCTCGCCGGTCCGCTTTGTATTTCGCTCATGCCCTGCTCACTGGTTAATGGTTAATGGTTGCCGGAATGGAAAGCTGCTGCGTCCCACCTTAATCTGTTGCTCTCCAGCAACAAATCCCTCTTTGGTAGGAGTGAGCCTGCTCGTGATGCGGTGTGTCAGTTGTCATTAGCGATGGCTGCGCCTGACGCCATCGCGGGCAAGCCCGCTCCCACAGGTGTCCGAGTTGCCTGAGCGTAACGCGATTCAATGTGGGAGCGGGCTTGCCCGCGAAGGCGCCTATGCAGACACCACTGTATTATCCTGCTGGTGTAATGCCGCCAGATCCCGATACCCCGCTCCCGGATGAATCGCCGGCAACCTCGCCCCTTCCCCAGACAACCTCTCGCGCAAGGTTCCCGGCGCGTATTCCGTCTTGAACACCCCCGCGCTTCTGCAACTCCGGAACCAGGATTTTCGCCGGATCGGTCCAGTTTTCGAGGTCCTTGTACTGCCACAACCGATCGCGCGGGTGCGCCCACAAGCCCGGCGATTGATGGCCGACGCAATTCATCTCGAAAGCGTTGAGGGGGAGTTTCGCGGGTATTGCGAGGGGGTTGAGCTGGGGTTGTCATGGGCAGACTCCGGGGTTCGAGTAAGTGCCCAAAGCCTGCTGCAGAAGTCATTTCTGACAAATAATTTAATAATTTCAACTGGTTGTGGAGCTTTCTTGAAAGTTTTTATCTCTTCCATGGCAACAAAT
>NZ_JBFUKU010000495.1:0-2298 GCF_056400685.1 Pseudomonas sp. P5_A12
CACGACTACTTCGATGCAGCATTGGGCGCTTGCAAAGCCTTGACCCTGAAGATGTACGCCAAGAAGAAAGATATTCCACTGACCGGTGTCGGGGTCGAGGTCAAACGCGACAACAGCGAAGAGCAGAAAGGCAAATACGCCCTGCACGTCAAACTGACCCTCAAGGGCGTGCTCACCGATGCGCAACGCGAAGAATTGCACCGTGTGGCCGACCGCTGCCCGGTCCACAAACTGATGACCACCACCGATGTCAGCATCGAAACCCACCTGTCCGAAGGTGCGTTCAGCCAATAGCGGCAAGGGCTACGCAAGCGGGTTATGCTCCACGCATCACCCGCTCAACCTGGAATGCAGCATGAACACTCCTCTCGTGATCCGCCCCCGCATCGAAGATGTCGAAGGCCAGCCGATTCTTCGCCCGTTGCCGTCAGCCAAGTGCCGCAGCGTCGGGCCGTTCGTGTTTTTCGACCACATGCTGCAAACCCGGTATCCGGCGGGAAAAGGCATGAACATCCGCCAGCATCCGCACATCGGCCTGTCGACCTTAACTTATCTGTTTGAAGGGCAAATCCAGCACAAGGACAGCCTCGGCTCCGATCAGGTGGTCAATGCCGGCGACGTCAGCTGGATGACCGCCGGCAGCGCGATTGCCCATGTCGAGCGCACACCCGAGGCGTTAAAGAACAGCGGTTTTACCATGCACGGTTTGCAGATCTGGCTGGCATCGCCCAAAGCGCATGAACAGGGCCCGGGGCACTACAGCCATCATCCGGCGGCCACCTTGCCGGTCAGCGATAACCTGGGCGTTAAGATCCGTATGATTGCCGGGTCAGGCTTTTGCCTGGAATCGCCGGTCCCGGTGCTTTCTCCTACGTTGTACGCGGAATTAAACCTGCAAACGGCGACCACGTTGCTGATTCCCACCGAGCACGAAGAGCGAGCGCTGTATGTCTTGAGCGGCGAGGTGCAGCTGGATGGCGATATACTGGAACTGAATTCGCTGGTGGTGTTGCCGGCAGGGGAAGAGATGACACTGTTTGCCGAAAGCGACTGTCATGCTGTGTTGTTTGGCGGCGCGCCGCTGGACGGCCCCAGGAGGATCAATTGGAATTTTGTGGCGAGTGATCCGGCGGCCATCGACGAAGCACGGCGGCGCTGGGCGGCCGGGGATTGGCCGACGGTGCCGGGGGAAAGTGAGCGGATCGAACTGCCTCTTCGGTGAACGATCAGCCAGAACAAAAAAACCCGCCGAAGCGGGTTTTTTTACAACGCAGTTAAACCGACAGTTCAACCAACAGCTTATTCAGACGGCGCACATACGCGGCCGGGTCCTTCAAGCTGTCACCGGCAGCCAGTGCCGCCTGATCGAAGAGAATGTGCGACAGGTCGCCGAAACGCTCGTCGCTCTGCTCGTTGTCGAGCTTCTCGATCAGCGGGTGAGCCGGGTTGAACTCGAAGATTGGTTTCGACTCCGGTACCTTCTGACCGCTGGCCTCCAGGATCTGACGCATCTGCATGCCCAGGTCCTGCTCGCCGATTGCCAGAATCGCCGGGGAATCGGTCAGACGGTGGGAAACCCGTACTTCAGCAACCGAGTCACCCAGTGCGGTTTTCAGACGCTCAACCAGACCTTCTTTGGACTTGGCGACTTCTTCCGCAGCTTTCTTGTCCTCTTCCGAGTCCAGATTACCCAGGTCCAGGTCACCGCGCGCCACGTCAACGAAGCTCTTGCCGTCGAAGTCGCTGAGGTAGCTCATCAGCCACTCGTCGATGCGATCGGTCAGCAGCAGCACTTCGATGCCTTTCTTGCGGAAGACTTCCAGGTGCGGGCTGTTTTTGACTTGCGCGTAGGTTTCGCCGGTCAGGTAGTAAATCTTGTCCTGACCTTCCTTGGCGCGAGCCAGGTATTCGGCCAGACCCACCACTTGCTCGCCTTCATCACCGTTGGTCGATGCGAAACGCAGCAGTCCAGCGATTTTCTCTTTGTTGGCGAAGTCTTCTGCCGGGCCTTCTTTCATGACCTGACCGAAGTTCTTCCAGAAGCTCTTGTATTGCTCAGGCTCGTTCTTCGCCAGTTTTTCCAGCATGTCCAGAACGCGCTTGGTCAGCGCCGACTTCATCGAATCGATGATCGGGTCTTTCTGCAGGATTTCCCGCGACACGTTCAGCGACAGGTCATTGGAATCGACCACGCCTTTGATGAAGCGCAGGTACAACGGCAGGAACGACTCGGCCTGGTCCATCACGAACACGCGCTGCACGTACAGCTTCAGGCCTTTCGGCGCTTCACGCTGGTAC
>NZ_JBFUKU010000496.1:0-2265 GCF_056400685.1 Pseudomonas sp. P5_A12
AAGTAATACCTCGCCGTTTCGCTGTACATAAAAACGCCCCGACTGGTTCGGGGCGTTTTTTTGTGCATTTAAAACAAATACCCCTCGCCAGGCGAAAAAACTGTAGGAACCGAGCTTGCTCCGGGCGGCGATCCGACGATGGCGGCCTCACCGTCAATGATGATGGTGAATGTGATTGCCTCATCGTCGGATCGCCGCCCGGAGCAAGCTCAGCTCCTACAGATTTCAGCGGTTTGGTGCCTAGTGAAACATGAAGCTTTTGTCATAAAACCCAACACACTGCGACCGAATGTCGCGCACTACAGGCGCTGCAGGACTTTTGCAGAATTCGCAATTATTCGTTACCCATCTCAGGCATTTACTTAGCCAGCTAACAAACCATATAACAAAGTCCTGCACATGCCTTGGTGCAGATCATTGAGATTGGAGCTAGCAGATGACTGTAAAAGTAACTGAACGCGACGATTCACATATTTCCCATGAGGGCGTAGCCGCCGGTATACGCATCTGGGACGTCCATCAACAAGACCAGTTGGTGGGGATGTTCCACTCCGAGACTGACGCACACAGCTACAAAGCTGAACTTGAAATCCTGGAGCAGCAAAGACCATTGCTCTGCGCCTGAGCAACTACAGCATTGAAAACGACAAACCCCGCCATAAGCGGGGTTTGTCGTTGTTGAAGCCTTTAACGGCTTACCACATCAAGTCATCCGGAATCTGATAGGCCGCGTACGGATCGTCCTCGGCGGCCACTTCTTCAGTTTTCACGTTCATCTGCACGATGCGCTGTGGATCGCGCTCCTGGATCTTCAGCGCCGCTTCACGGGGGATGACTTCGTAGCCACCGGCGTGGTGCACGATCGCCAGGAAGCCATTGCTGAGCTGGTTGCGCATCAGCGTGTTGACGCAGAGACGCTTGACCTTCTTGTCGTCAACGAAGTTGTAGTAATCCTCGGTGGTCAGCTTCGGCAGGCGCGAGACTTCGATCAATTGCTTTATCTGAGCGGCGCGGGCCTTGGCCTCGACCTTTTCCTGCTGCTGGCGGTTAAGCTCCTGGTCGCGCTTGACCTTTTCGGCCATGGCTTCCTGGGCTGCACGCTGCTGCGAGTCATCCAGTTCGATCTGACCTTTGTGGGCCAGGCGCTGTTGTTTCTGCTTCTCTTTGCCGACCTGTTTGGCCTGCTTCTGGTTGACCAGCCCTGCTTTGAGCAACTGGTCGCGAAGGGAAATGCTCATGGTGCTTGTTTCTCACTTAGGCAACTGCTCAACCGCAGCTGGTCAAATTCTTTTCCTGACGTTTGGCTTCGCCCCACAAGGCGTCCAACTCTTCGAGGGTGCAATCTTCTATGGGACGGTGGGTGTCGCGCAATGCCTGTTCGATAAAACGGAAGCGTCTTTCGAATTTGCTGTTGGCGCCACGCAACGCGGTTTCCGGATCAACCTTGAGATGACGCGCCAGATTGACCACCGAAAACAGCAGGTCACCCACCTCATCGGCAATCGCTGCCGAGTCTTTGTCGGCCATGGCTTCCAGCACTTCATCGAGCTCCTCGCGGACCTTGTCCAGCACCGGCAAGGCGTCCGGCCAGTCGAAACCGACCTGCCCGGCGCGCTTCTGCAGTTTCGCCGAACGGGACAACGCTGGCAGCGCAGCCGGTACATCGTCGAGCAATGACAGCTGCAACGGTGCCGCTGATTTCTCGGCGCGCTCCTCGGCCTTGATCTCTTCCCAGCGCTGCTTGACCTGCTCTTCACTCAGGCGCGGGATGTCCACGGGCGCGTACAGATCCCCGGTCGGAAACACGTGAGGATGCCGACGGATCAATTTTCGGGTGATGCTGTCGACCACGCCGTCGAATTCGAAACGCCCTTCTTCCCGCGCCAGCTGGCTGTAATACACCACCTGGAACAGCAAATCGCCCAACTCACCCTGCAAGTGATCGAAGTCACCGCGCTCGATAGCGTCAGCGACTTCGTAGGCTTCCTCGAGGGTGTGCGGGACGATGGTGGCATACGTTTGCTTGATGTCCCACGGGCAACCGAACTGCGGGTCGCGCAGCCGGTTCATCAAGTGCAGCAGGTCTTCAAGGCTGTACATCAATCATCTCATTTGGCGAACCTGTAGGAGCCGAGCTTGCTCGCGATGGCGGTGTGTCGGGTAACTCGCAATCGCGCGCAAGCTCTGCGCCTTCAGGGATCGATTTCAAGGCGTCCGGTTACGGCGGGTTTCGAGGATGTTCGGCAACTCTGAAATCCGCCCGAG
>NZ_JBFUKU010000497.1:0-2264 GCF_056400685.1 Pseudomonas sp. P5_A12
CTGCTCGCGATGACGGACTTCAACTCACCACAAAATCATCCTGCTAAATCTTGACTGAACCCTCCGCCATCTCTGGCGACTCCAGGTGATCAAGCGCCCGTTCCACCAACAAATGAACTCCATCGGCCATGCGACTAAGCGCCAGCGCGACACAGCGGCATGAGCCTTCTACATCGTCGGCCAGGTCAGCAGCGATGGCGCTGATGGAGAGCAGGTCTTCGGAGGCGTTGGCCAGGAGGGCTTCGGTGGGGATGTCGGGGGAGACGGTGAAGAGGCGGCCTCTGCGGGGAGAAGGCGGATTTGGGTAACTTTGAACATAAGAAAATCTCCTAAACAGTCAGTTGGGACCGTCACCGTTCGCTTGCACGCGAATAGGGTGGCGGCCGTGCGCAGGTGTGCAAGACCGGGACTGTTTAGGACACCCAGCAGATCCGAGGATCTCCTGCGCGCAGCCGCCATAAAGCAGCGAGCATACAAATGCTCATCGTGAAATGGGGCAATACGCAACCTAAACAGTTTGGTCGGACTTGCACGTCCGTGTCACCGATTATTCAGTGACAAAGCCAGACTAGACCTGCGCTTTGCCCAGAACAAGTTCATCAAAACCGACGCAATTCGAAGGAAATCTCCTAGGAATTTTCCTTCAGATTTCCCGGTGCCTGCACCGACGCCTTCGCGGGCAAGCCCGCTCCTACAAGGGAATGGTGAACGACGCCCAACATGACGCCGGCCTGCGAAAAGCCCGTGGGATTGCGAAACGTACCGACAATGCGAGGCATCCGGGTCAGGCAAATGGAGTTCGGCCGATGGGGCAAGTTTGCCGGTAAAAGACACTGGCACAGTGCAATCACGGGCTACGGGCTAAACTTTGTATTGTGGGTGACATGAAAAGATTGCGATTGTGAACCTGACCCGTTTGACAAGCACTGTTGCAGTCACTAGTGTCCCTTTGGATCCAAATATTTCAGTCCAATAGGGTGCGTAGCAGTGCCACACAAGACCAACCCTCTCAGCAGCATCAAGGTCAGCGGGCCGATTCCCGCTCACCTCGCACGTTCGGTGATCGAAGAAACGCTGCGCTCGGCGATTCTCGATGGGCGCATCCCTTGCGGAACCGCGTTGCGCCAACAAGATCTGGCGGACCTGTTCGGCGTCAGCCGCATGCCCGTGCGCGAAGCCTTGCGCCAGCTCGAAGCCCAGGCGCTGCTCAACGTTATCGCCCATAAAGGTGCCGTCGTCGCACCGCTGGTTCAGGGTGATGCCGTTGAAACCTATGCGCTGCGGATTTTGTTGGAATCTGAGGCGCTGCGACTCTCCATTCCATTACTTGATAAAGCAGACTTCGAGGAGGCTGTCCGTCATATCGATGACATGGAAACAGAGCACGATTACACCGAGATTGGCCGGCTCAATCGCCTGTTCCATATGTCGCTGTACAGCAAGGCGCCTAACCGTCGGCTGTTGAGTCTGATTGAAGAAGGGTTGAACGAAGAGGAGCGTTTCCTGCGCTTCAACCTGGAAGCGATGGGCTTGGGCAAACTGTCCCAGGATGATCATCGAGCGCTGTTACGGGCCGCAGAAGACCGCAACATCGAGCGTGCGGTAAAGATGCTCGAGAATCACCTCAACCGGGGTGTCCAGGTCATTACACGCTACCTCGCCAGCCCTGAGGCGCTTAACAAGAAAATATCCCGGTAACCGCACCGGCAAGCCTGAACGAGCCAATCTCATTGCTCGTTTTCGCTTGTCGCGACGGCGGCAAGCCCCACTCTAAAGCCTTGTCCTCGATTTCTCCCTCCCAAGCCCAATAATTGCACCGAGAAGTGACGTTTCGGTGATAGCGGCTGCCGTGATTTACGCTCACTCTTGAACTGCCAATAACGAATGAACGGGCGACGCTACGCACCTGCGCAGCAGTCCCCCGCAACAAGAACCTAAGGAAGGAGTCTTGTCACGGGAAAGGAAGCACCGGCGTTTATCCCAGCCAACTTCCACCCCCTAAAGTCACGTCAATGATTCAACTATGAAAGTTGCTTCGAGTGAGGCATTCACTCTTCATTTCAATTCTGACCATTATTAGTCGGAAGGAGCAACTACGCCCAAGTAAAACTTCAATTAAAAGTTTTACAGGGATTTGTCGCACTTGAAAAAACCGAACTTCTATTTAATTTAAAAATAACTTGCCGTGAACTTTATCCGTGTATTAGTTTTTGTACGCCGCACTTAGCACAGGGCCGCGAACCCTGCCCTGCGGACTCACAATC
>NZ_JBFUKU010000498.1:0-2261 GCF_056400685.1 Pseudomonas sp. P5_A12
GTTGATGGTGGTGATGGTGCTGTTCTTCGTCTTCAGTTGCGTGCTGACTCTGTCGCCGGCGCAACTGGCCGAAGCCAAGGCGCAGAACCTTTCGATTCTGTCGTACCTGGCCAACCACTTCAGCAACCCGACCATCGCCTTTGCGGCGCCGTTGATTGCTTTTGTGGCCATCTCGAAGTCATTCCTGGGCCATTACATCGGTGCCAGCGAAGGCCTTAAAGGCCTGATCGTCAAAAGCGGCAAACGCCCGGCGCCGAAGACCCTGAATCGTATGACCGCTGCGTTCATGCTGGTGGTGTGCTGGATCGTTGCCACGCTGAACCCGAGCATTCTGGGGATGATCGAAACCCTCGGTGGCCCGATCATCGCGGCGATTCTGTTCCTGATGCCGATGTACGCGATTCGCAAGGTGCCGGCGATGGCGCGCTATCGCGGGCAGGCGTCCAATGTCTTCGTGACAGCGGTGGGCCTGGTGGCGATTACTGCATTGATTTACTCGCTGACTGCGTGATCGTTCGGCCTGCTCGCGCAGCGCCGAATTGACAGCTACAGTGGCCGCTGCACGTGATACGTGCAGCGGTTTTTTTTMGCCTGGAGTCACCGGATTGCCGAGCGCCTCACCCCCCAATTTCACCGAACAACCCAATCGCTGGCGGGACTTGCTGGCCGGGTTGTCGATTGCCGGGCTGTTGTTGCCCGAAGCAGTCGCCTATTCCAGCATTGCCGCCGTGGCGCCGCAGGCCGGAGTGATCGCGTTATTTGCCGGATTGCTTTGTTATGGGCTGTTCGGCACCAGTCGCTTTGCCATTGTGTCGGCTACCTCTTCATCCGCAGCAGTGCTGGCCGCCGCCACCGCAACGCTGGCCAACGGCGACCCCCAGTTGCGTTCGACCCTGGCCATCGGCCTGGTGCTGATGACTGGCGCGCTCTTCTTGTTGGCGGGGCTGTTCAAGCTGGGGAGTGTGACCTCGTTTATCGCCAAACCGGTGTTACGCGGCTTTGCCTTTGGCCTGGCGCTGACCATCATCCTCAAGCAGGTCGCCAGTGTGGTCGGGGTGCATCTGAGCGACGGCAATCTGGTGCGGTTTCTGCCGCAACTATTGGAACAAATGCCGCAATGGAATGGGGTAGCGGCGGGTGTCGCCGCCGTGGCATTGGCCTTGTTGGTGCTGTTTGCAAGGTTCCGGCGTTTGCCGGGCGGCTTGCTGGTGGTCGTGATCGGCATCGTTGCCAGTCAGTGGCTGAACCTGCCGGCGTATGGGGTGAAGTTGATCGGTGTGATCGATTTGAACCTGGAGGTGCCCCGGTTACCGGTATTGCCCTTTACTGACTGGTTGCGCTTGGGCGAATTGGCCTTTGCCATGGTGATGATCCTGTACGCGGAGTCATACGGGTCGATCAGTTCCTACGCGGTCAAGCATGGCGACCGGACTTCGTCGAGCCGCGATCTGCTGGCGCTGGGTGCGTCTAATCTGTTGTCCGGATTGTTTCATGGCATGCCGGCAGGGGCAGGGTTCTCGGCAACGTCGGCCAATGAAGCGGCGGGGGCCACTTCACGACTGGCCGGTGGTGTGGCGGCGCTGGTGGTGTTGCTTATCGTTTTGACGGTATTGCCTTACATCGCCCTGACCCCGGAGCCGATTCTCGCCGCCATCGTCATCCACGCCTTGGCCCGAGGCTTGAGCTTGCAGCCACTGGGGCGGTATTTCATCTGGCGGCGCGACCGGTTGCTGGTTATCTGCGCGGTGGCGGCAGTGCTGGTGCTGGGGGTGCTGGACGGTCTGCTGCTGGCGGTGGCGATCAGTGTGGTGCTGAYGCTTAAACAAATGTCGGCGGCGGATATTCAGATCCTCGGGCGCATTGATGGCGGCCATGACTTTGTTGACCTGCAACGTCATCCGGCGGCGCAGACAGTGCCAGGGGTGTTGATCGTCCGGCCGGGGGAAGCGTTGTTCTTTGCCAACGTCGAGCGGATCCTGGGTAGTACGTTGCGCTTGATCCGCCATTCGCCAACGCCAATTCACTCGGTGATTCTCAGCCTGGAAGAATCGCCGGATCTGGATGGCACCAGCATCGAGGCGTTGCAGGAGTTTTTTGTGCGGGTGCGGGGGGAGGGGAAGCAGTTGGTGCTGGCGCGTCTCAAGGATTCGGCGCAAATGGCATTGTCGGCGTTGCCGGAAGTGAAGGATACACAGGTGATCCTCAGCGACTTGAGCGTAGATGGCGCGGTACAACAAGCCCTCAAGACATATCCATAACCC
>NZ_JBFUKU010000499.1:0-2243 GCF_056400685.1 Pseudomonas sp. P5_A12
GCATGCTCAGCTCTTCGCCCAGAGCGCCTTCTTGAATAAGACTCTGCTCAAGGCGCGCAATGATTTCGGAGTTCATGCTGCGATGATGATTGCGAGCCACCTCGGCAATGCGTTCACGCATTCCGTCTGGCAGACGTACGACGAACTTGTCAGCCGTACGGCTGGAATAAATTGCCTGTTTCAATGGGCGCATATATTTAACCGGGTTAGTTCAGGGGAGCGGTTCTCGGGATTGGCCGCAGGATGTCTGTTAGGACAAGCTCTCTGGCCAAATGTTCAACCTGAATTGATAGAGGCGCATCATGCCTCATAGCACCCAAATCATTGGCGTCAATTCTGTGACAAATATTGAACCGGGTAACGGCGTTATGCCAGCACCTGTTTTCAGAAATGCGGACTGGTTGGAGGTTTGTCCATTGCAGTAGCTCTGACCGCGCCGTCTGCCCGGCAGTTGATGTCTCAAGTCGCCCGAAGGCGCATGCTATACGGATTCGATCTTTGGTCCTTGTCTAATACAGGATAGTGGCAAATGGCCGATTTACTAGGGGCGGACGCGCAGTGGGGGATGATTCAAGATGGATGGCAGGCTGATTTATTTGATGGGGCCTTCCGGATCCGGTAAAGACAGCCTCATCGAAKCGGCTCGAAAATCGTTACAGTCGACGAACGGGGAAGTGGTGAGGCGAGTCATTACGCGCTCCGCAGAAAGTGTGGGTGAGGACGCCATCGGTGTATCCCCCGAAGATTTCCAGCGTCGCAAAGAAGAGGGTGAATTTGCATTGTCCTGGCACGCCAATGGCCTGGATTATGGTATTCCGATTCAGATTGATCAGTGGCTCAAGGACGGCCGACATGTATTGATCAACGGTTCTCGCGGTCATCTTGCCGAGGCCCTGCATCGCTACCCGGCGCTTTTGCCGGTACTGTTGACCGTCAAGGATGAAGTGTTGCGTGAACGCTTGGTGCGGCGGGGCCGTGAGAGTCTTGCGCAGATTGAAGCGCGACTGAGCCGCAATGGGCAATTCACTGCGGGCGATTTGCCTGGTGAAACGCAGATTCAGCGACTCGACAACTCCGGTGAGCTCGCCGTTACTGTTGCCCATCTACTCAGTCTACTGAACCCTAACGCAGTACCGGATCAAACTTGATTTTTCGCCCGGCAATCAGCGCCAGCACAAACAACCCGCCAAATACGCAACAGGCAATCAGGGGCAGGGTGATAACTGCCTCCTGCACCAACGCCAAATGAAGAATGCCGCTCAGTAAGGCAAGGATCAAAAATCCTGCAGCTGATTTGGACATGCTGTGCTCCTGATAGAGGGTAATTCAAAATACCAAGCGTTCTGAGGACTGCGACTCCGGTCCTGCTCCTTGGCTGACATCCTGGCGAATCAAGCCGCGCTGCTCATTCATGACCGCTAATTGCGGGGCTTTTTGCAGTTGAAGGTAATGCGGAATGCGCTGAACAACCTGCACTGCGCTGCTCTCGGGTGCAAAATGAATTCCCGCCAGGACTGCAAGGGCGATCGCATTCGAGAGTAAAAGGGCGCGGTTCATGAGGCTCACCTCGGTTGTTCTTGAGAGCAACTGAAGCAGCCCGCGTGCCAAGAGTTTAACGGCTATTAATTCCTTTAAAAACAACGAATTAACTTATATTTGGTAAGTGTCTGCTTGCAAATTGCAACGCTGGCATTTTGAGAGGATGCAATTTGCACGGTAAACAAAGCCACGGTCAAACGGGGTGTCTGCCTACATTTAAAAAGCCCTACGGACGACATGACAAACGCAGGGCCGCCCGTTAACATGCTCGCCGTCTACCGCATCTCCTGCGGACGACTTGTGTCCCAGTAGCTCAATTGGATAGAGCATCCCCCTCCTAAGGGGAAGGTTGGCAGTTCTTATCTGGGGTACTCACTAGACTCCTATTTAGATCCAGCAATTGACTGGGAGTGGTGTAAAGAGATCTGACTGAATGGACACGGTCTTTGGTGCGCGGGCAAGGATGTAGAGGTGTAAGCTTTACGAGTTAACGCCTTGTTTTTCCTGTTATTTGCTTGAATCTAGCCGCAAAAAAATCCAAGATGTACACGTTACGTCCTCTTAGTTCAACGGATAGAACGAGCCCCTCCTAAGGGCTAGATGCAGGTTCGATTCCTGCAGGGGACACATTCTTCAAGCAGCTCATCTTCCATATGCACATCTCACGGATTGGCTGTCTTACTGAGATCTCTCCTGGCCTGCTC
>NZ_JBFUKU010000500.1:0-2239 GCF_056400685.1 Pseudomonas sp. P5_A12
TTTGATTCACCCGCCCCCTCGGGAGGCTGAGTGGAGGTGTTCATCCGGGGAGTGGCGCGTAGCGCCGTTCGACGCAGTCGAACACGCTGCATGTAGGTCGTAGCGAAGCAGACCGGAGGGCAGTGTCCCCGGATGGATACCGGAGCGAAGGAACGCCGAGCCTTAGCGAGGGGCCGGACGCTCGGGGCGAGCCTTTTTGGTTCCTTTTGTGGCGTTCGTTTGACAAAAGGGACTCGCCGTAAGGGTGAAACCGCCAGCCGCCGTTACCGCAGGAATGGATATGTACACCATTTAAAATCAAGGTCGGCCCGAAGGCCGCCTCGGTTCACTCTTCCTCACCCTCAGGAACCACCTTGTTCTGAGTCAGGTAACGGTCGAGCGTCTCATTGTTAGCAGGCGAATTATCCCCCGCCACCTGCCACATTTGCCGCTCAATCCCCTGCGCCAGCAAATGCCCGACAGCCGCCTCGATAGCCGACAAAACACACAACTGCGCCGGCTCGTTCGTGGTGTAACCGACCTCCGCCTCCAGCAACTTCTTGAACTCGATAAACTTGAACACCCCTGCACTACGGCTCACCGAGTAGATCGTCTTGCTGGTCATGACATTGGCCAACACCTGACCACTGCGCACATCCACTGCCCGCAGGTTGACCGTGACCTGATCCACCCGGTACTCCCGAGTTATATCGATACCCAGATAACGCGCCCCTTCCCCGCCGCTGCGCACGTTGGTGTCGTAGGCAATGATCCCGCCTTCAAGCATCATGTTCGCCGCTTGCAGCGGAGGCAGTTCCCCCTGGATGTTCACCGGTGTATTGGGCTTTTTCTGCGAAGCACGAATGATCTTGCGCTCGGTCAGCAGGTTCTGCAGCCCTTCCCGTTCCAGCACCACAAACCAGCCGCTGGCCTGCATCGCATCCATCAACATGCTCGCCGCGCCCTGGGTCACGCTGGTCGAAAACGAACTGGCCGGGGTCGGTTTGTATTGCCCGGTCTGGTCCCGGAAACCGTACACCACCGCCATCAACCGGCCCTTGGGTCGTGGCATTTTCAGCAAGTCGTAATAGGTCGACGCCCGGGGTGTCAGGGTCGGAGTTTCGGTGTCCTGCTCGGCCGACACCGGTTCGCGCAGACCACACCCTTGCAATGTCGCCAACATCAGCCCTAGCGCTATTATTTTTTTCATATCCCTACTCCCCATCGACCCAAAAAACCCATCAAGGGTTGAGGCCGTTAACCTGGATTTCCGAAATTTCACCGGTCGCTCGGTCGGTCACTTCAATGGTCAGTGCACCCGAATCGTCGACAACGTTGACAATAAAAGCGTCCGTAGAAAGGCTCCCCGTGTTACCAGAAGAAATGTTGTCCAGCACTTGCCCCAGCAAGCGCGATTGAAGCTGACTGGTGAACCGTTCCAGTGCGGAAGTGCCGGCCACGGCGGTGCGGTTGTTCAGGTCCGGGTCGTCATAGTCGTTCTGTGCCTGAGCGTTGTTGAGCAGCCAGGTGCCATTCAACGGGTTGCCACCGAACGAGGGGTTGACGGGCGTGTAGACCAGTTCCGTGGCTTGGACCAGGCCCCCACTTCCAAGCCCGAGCAGTAGAATGCCGGTGCGCTGCCAGAACGTTTTTGCTTTCATATTTCGTCCCTCTCCAGATCCGTTGTGTCCTGCAATAAGGCCTCCAGCTTGCGCTGGGCAATTTGCCCGCGAACCCAATCGGCGGCTTGATAGGCGTCGTCTTTGAGGTCCACGGTGTTTGGCGGCAGGAAGCGTCGATAAACCAGTCGCTGCTGAAATTCCACGGTCACCAGGCTGCCCCAGCGTGCCGAAGGTCGTTCGCGCACCACCAGGTTGAAATCCATCGGGCTGGTGGCGCGCAGTCGTTCACTGAACGAGTAGTAAAAGTCGTGACCAATGTGCGAGATCGTGTCGTCGACGATGAAGCCGAGCATTTCCTCCTCTTCGGCGGCGCTGGCGAAGGACGCCACCCACGCAAGGATCAGGGCCGCGAACCAGTGTCTGTTCATGGCGCTAGCGCCTGAGGCAGATCGGACTGGCTTTTCGGCGGGCCCGACGTACCGTCAAGGAAGGCCTTCTCGGCCACGAACTGCCAGTCTGCGTAGCTCGCCATGCCGTTGAAGTCCGACCACTGGCTGGGAAAGTCTGTCTGCTTGAGCGGCGTGTCCGTCGAAGGGCTGTTGATCCCGGTGATGCGCCCGTCGAAACCGAGCATCAAT
>NZ_JBFUKU010000501.1:0-2235 GCF_056400685.1 Pseudomonas sp. P5_A12
CGACTACAGCGCCGACTACAGCGCCGACGCCACCTTGCGCTCCATCGAAGACAGCCTCAAGCGTCTGCAAACCGACCGTCTGGACATCGTTTGGGTGCATGACATCGCACAGGATTTTTACGGAGATCAATGGCTGGAATACTTCAACCAGGCCCGCACCGGCGCATTCAAAGTGCTGACCCGTTTGCGCGAAGAAGGCGTGATCAAGGGCTGGGGTTTGGGCGTAAACAAGGTCGAGCCGTGCGAACTGACCCTTGATCTGACCGAAGCGCAGCCGGACGGATTTCTACTGGCAGGTCGCTACACTCTTCTCGACCACGACCGTGCCTTGCAGCGTTTGATGGACGCGGCCTTGGCGCAGAACGTCGAGATCGTGGTGGGTGGTCCATACAGCTCGGGCATTCTGGCCGGCGGTGCGCACTTCGAGTACCAGAAARCCAGCCCGGCGATCATCAACAAAGTCGAGCACATCAAGCGCATCGCCGCCGCTCACGGTGTCGACATCAAAGCGGCAGCATTGCAGTTCTCGTTGGCTAACCCGGCGGTGGCGGCAGTGATTCCAGGGGCCAGCCGTCCAGAGCGAATTGCTGAAGACGTTGCCGCGCTGTCGGCGGTGATTCCCACAGCTTTCTGGCAGGCACTGCGCGACGCGAAACTGGTTTCTGAGCGCGCGCCATTGCCGATCACAGGAGTTTGAGCATGAAGATTGATCTGAGTGGAAAACTCGCCATTGTCAGCGGCAGCACCGCCGGCATTGGCTTGGGCATCAGCAAGGCGCTGGCCGAATCCGGCGCCACGGTGGTGGTGATCGGCCGCGAGACGGCCAAGGTCGAGCAGGCGCTGGCGAGCATTCGTCAAAGCGTGCCGGACGCGCAGTTGCGTGGCCTGACCGCCGACCTGGGCACCGCCGAAGGCGCCGAATTGTTGTTCGCGGCCGAACCCCGTGCGGACATTCTGGTGAACAACCTCGGGATCTTTAACGAGGTGGATTTTTTCGACACGCCAGACAGCGAGTGGACGCGGTTTTATGAGGTCAATGTGATCTCCGGCGTTCGCCTGTCACGGCATTACGTACCGGACATGGTCAAGCAGGGTTGGGGGCGGGTGATCTTCGTGTCCTCGGAATCCGGCATCTCGATCCCGGCCGACATGCTCAACTATGGCGTGACCAAAAGCGCCAACCTGGCGGTGTCCCATGGCCTGGCCAAACGCTTGGCCGGCACCGGTGTGACGGTCAATGCGATCCTGCCCGGCCCGACATTGACCGATGGCCTGGAGCAGATGCTCAAGGACGCCACCGCCGCATCCGGTCGCAGCGTTCGCGAAGAGGCTGATGCGTTTGTGCTCAAGGCGCGGCCGACGTCGATTATCCAGCGCGTGGCGAATGTCGAAGAGGTTGCGAATCTGGTGGCTTACATCGCTTCGCCATTATCTTCGGCCACCACCGGCGCGGCATTACGCGTCGACGGCGGTGTCGTCGACAGCATGGCGATTTGAAAACCATTCATTTACAGAGAGCTTTACATGGCAACTGCATCAGCGTTTATCGATATCCCGGCTTCGGCCGCTGAAGTATGGCAATTGATTGGTGGCTTCAACTCGCTGCCGGACTGGCTGCCGTTTATTCCCAAAAGCGAACTAAGCGAAGGCGGGCGGGTGCGCAGCCTGCAAACGGCGGACGGTGCGGTGGTGGTTGAGCGGCTTGAGGCGTTTGATAACGCCAGCAAGACCTACAGCTATTCGATTCTGCAGGCGCCGTTTCCGGCCACCGCGTATTTGGCGACGATCAACGTTGAAGCGCAGGGGCAGGGGGCTCGGGTGACGTGGTCGGGGCGGTTTGAGCCGGTGGGTGTGAGTGAGGAAGAAGTGGTGGCGTTGTTTAGCGGGATTTATCAGGGTGGGCTGGAGGCATTGCGGGCCAATTACCCAGCCTAGAAATACGAGTTGACCCTGTAGCAGCTGCCGAGCCTGCGAGGCTGCGAAGCAGTCGTAAAACCAGAGCACGCGGTCTGTCAGATACACCGCGTTGTCTGATTTCACGACTGCTTCGCAGCCGAACGCAGCCTCGCAGGCTCGGCAGCTGCTATGTATGGACTCGCCCCCACTGTCTACCCGCTTTCAAAAAAACTGCCGCCCCGTTGCATCTATGTATTAGGCCTATTCGAGGAAGCCGTCGGCGGCTTCTGGCCAAAATTGAAAGAGCTCGTGGTATGCCGATTACAGTCAGGCCTCGAA
>NZ_JBFUKU010000502.1:0-2216 GCF_056400685.1 Pseudomonas sp. P5_A12
AGACAACCCAGGACGACTACGGCATCCGCTTCGATGGTCCGTTCTCGATGTTGGGTCGTCAGCACGAAGCGGCCTTTGGTTATGTGGACAGCAAGCAGAAATTCGACGCCGACTCGCTCGACGCGCAAACAGGATTTGACGGTGTTGCCGATTTCGATGCCTACAACGGCGATTTCCCCGAGCCAATATGGGGCCCGAGGACAGATTACGGCTACAGCGAAACCCGGCAAAAAGGGCTATATGCAGCCACCCGTTTGAACGTGACCGACGATTTGAAAGTGATTCTGGGTGCGCGTGAGAGCTGGTACGAGAAGACCGCTGATGACGTCTTTTCGGAAGTCAGCAAGACCGACGTCGATCATGAGCTGACCCCCTATGCAGGCGTCGTCTACGACCTCACCGAAAACCTCTCGGCCTATGCCAGCTACACGGAAATCTTCCTGCCACAGTCGGTTCGCGACAGCAGTGGTCAGCAATTGGAGCCTATCGTTGGCGAGAACAAGGAAATCGGCCTCAAGGGTGCGTATTTCGGTGGCCGTTTGAACGCCTCCGCGGCGATTTTCCAGATCAACCAGGAAAATCTGGGCCAGAACACCGGCGTGCTGATCGATCCTTCGAACCCTGTCGGCGGCTTCGCGTTCGAGGCCAGTGAAGGCGCAACCAGCAAGGGCTTCGAGCTGGAAGTGTCCGGCGAGCTCGCGACGGACTGGAATGCTACGGTGGGTTACACCCAGTTCAAGGTCGACGATGCCAACGGCGACGACGTCAACACCCTGTACCCGACCAAACTGCTGCGAACCTTTACCGCCTACCGTCTGCCAAGGGCCTTCAACAAGCTGACCATTGGCGGCGGGGTTAACTGGCAGGATTCGATCTACACCTACGCTCTCAACCCGGCAGGCAACCCCGAGAAGATCCAGCAGGATGCCTATGCGCTGGTCAATCTGATGGCTCGCTACGAGATCACCGATAACCTCTCGGCGCAGGTGAATGCGAACAACGTCACCGATGAGAAGTACTTCGACATCTTCGATGCCTTCGGTGCCCTGACGTACGGAGCACCGCGCAGCGTTACTGCTTCGGCGAAGTATCGCTTCTAAAGTCTCGGTTTATCACGACGCAAAAAACACAACACCGGCCTGGCGCCGGTGTTGTATTTTCTGCTGTTCAAGACACGATTCGGTTGAGGTCGGAGTGCAGATCTTCTTTGGCAATTCCCCCGCTTCATCAACTTGATGATCACGACAAATTTTCAAGCAACTCCAGCGCCTGATCGAAATCGAAGCACTCGGCTTGCTGGACAACCCGATGTAACTGCTCGGCCACCCGAGGGCCTGAAGCCAGCCCCTGCAGTTTGTGCAAGGCCGTGAGCGCCTGGGCGTCACTCTCGGCCAGCAGATACCGCACGTGAGCCAATTGCGTGAGCCATTCGTTGTCGAACCGTGGCGCATCTGATGAATCGACGGACACTGTCGATTCGGTCAGCACCAACAATCCTTCAAGCACCGGTGTCAGGCAACGCTCAACCTCCGCCAGCTGACCAGCCACGTCCTGCTCGACTGCACCACTCAGACATGCCTGCTCCAGTTGGCTGGCAGCGTTCGCCACGCCAACGGCACCGATGTTGCCTGCCGTACCCCGCAAGGTATGGACCAGTCGAACAGTCACCGATGGATCACTTTCACTTCGGGCAATCAGAAACTCGGCGCAAAAAGCCTGCTGGCTGGAGCGAAATTTGCGCAGCAGGCGCAGGTAGAGCTCGACCTTGCCCATGCAGGTGGCCAGGCCCGCGTTCAAATCAATGCCGGGAAGGCTGGCTGGCAGGCTCGCCGCCGTCACCGTAGTGACCGGCGAAACCTCGGCCGAAGGCGCGCCACGGCCAGGTTTCGGATGTATCCACTTGGTCAACGTGGCGAACATGTCCTCGATGTTCAAGGGTTTGGAGATGTGATCATTCATGCCGCAGGCAAGCGCCCGCTCACGGTCCCCCGCCATGGCGTCGGCCGTCATGGCGATCACCGGCAGATTCGCCCAACGTAGCTGCTCGCGTATCTTGCGGGTCGCGGTATAACCGTCCATCACCGGCATCTGGCAATCCATCAACACACCATCGATGTCCGCGTCACGTTCCAGTTGGCCGAGCGCCTCTGCGCCGTTGACGGCCAGACGCAGCTCGATACCGGCACTCTCCAGCAGTTCACACGCCAGCTCCAGGT
>NZ_JBFUKU010000503.1:0-2211 GCF_056400685.1 Pseudomonas sp. P5_A12
GCTCGGGGTATTGCAGTTGCTGCTCAACCACCACGACGCCTTGATGCCTGGTCGAGAGCCACAGCGTTACCCCGACAGGACCGACAAAATTCCCGCTGGGGATAAAGAGGCACTGATCAAGTTCGCCCGCAGTCAACCCGCTTTACTTGAAATATTTGTTCCGCCCCAGGATAGTCAGGCCCCCAAAGAGGGTTTTCGCATGGCCATTCAGGTCAATAGTGAAATGAACTCTTATTTTATCGCCCACCCAGATGGCGGTATGACCGAATCAATCATGCAGATAATTCGATTCAACTACGACTGTCTTCATGAGGTTGAGCACCGATTACTCCAGGATGGAAAGCACTGGGGCGATACCTCTGAATTGCTGGATACCATTCAAAAAGTCTTAGTTGAAAAGGGCGGTGAGGATGCAACACTCACGCATTCACGCAGGAGCATTCTAGCCAGTTTGGGCCAAGCCATTTTCGAGTATTACCAGGACGGGATTCGCATTGGTGCACGCGGCACTATCACCTTGACCGGACCGGGCGCTGCGGTCATCGGATTGGAGGAGTACACCGAAACGCACCTGACATTTGAAGATACGGCTAACGTCCGCGGTCAGTTGAAATTAACCGATGGCTATAACGTCGCTACTGAAGAAGAAAAAATATCCGGCTGGACCGTTAATGCCGAGCCTCTTGAATGGCTTGCAAAAGAACAAGAGAAATGGAAAAGCGGCAAACTCAAGACACGATACGCCGCGAATATGGCAGAGCTTCTAAGGGAGCAAACCCTGACCTTCAAACAGGGCTGGCCGGTCATTGAAGGCAAACCGGTACTGCAGACCTCGATCCTGCAGCAGCTGCTCAATGATTTGGGCAAGCCATTCATCCAGGCAATGAATGACAAGTTGAGTGGCGATATCTCTTTTAAGAAATACGTTGCCATCAGCTTCGAACAGCGCCAAGGCCTCCTGGCACAACCCGCCCGTGAATTACCGTTATCAGTCGGTGCCGAACCGTTTGGCAATTTGAATGAAGTGCTGACCAGGATCGCCGGCAACCAGTTGCCTGTGGAGCAATTGAGTCCCCTGCACCGTGTGGTGTTAGGCGGGCTATTCGGCGCCACAACGCTGGACAACGAGGGCTTCGCCAACGCCTGGGAGGCGACCCGAATGCTCGCCGTCAACACCCAGGATCGTGGACTTGCGGCGCGTTACGAGCTGATCGAGCAGGCCCTGCGCGAGCACAATCCCCAGGCATTCGAACGCTCTTTGAGCACACAGATGCCGCCAACCGAGGGTGCACAAAGCTCCCGGGTCTTGAAGGCTCAGGTGTTCGCTGAGCCTTTGAGCGTGCTCCAGTGGGGCGAGTCTATCGGGCGAATCCAGGCAGCGGCCAAAGAAGAGTATCAGGCGTCGATCCTCCAGAAAGGCCATCGCGTCCGCGCACAGTTCTATCAGGCTGGCGCCGTCTCCGCCAAGCAACTACCGCAGGGACTGTTGGTTCGTGGGAATGGTGATCCGGGGCGACGCTGTTATCCGCTGGCGCTGGTCATGGGGGCTGCTCTGGAAAAAGGTCATGCGGCGGAGCGGGCACTGATCGGCAAACTCGCTAACGCCAACGTCCCCGTGGCGGACGCTGAAACTCATGCACTCCTGCGTACCCTGGATGAGCTACGCAGCATTCCCATGGCGCAGTTTGGCGAGAAACTGGGGGCGGCGCAGCTGACAACTGTCATGCAGACCCTGGAGGCGAATACGACGTCTTCCATTCTGATGCTCAACACCGACAATCATTCGATGCTGGTGGCCAAAGTCGTGGAGCAGGGCGTAACGTCATGGCGTTTTTACGACCCCAACTTCGGCATGTATACGTTTCAACGCCGACAGGATCTGCAAAAAGGCCTGGAAGGTTTTCTCGCGGACAGAACGATTGCCGGGCTGTATGGCCTTGCGCAGGGATCGGATCCCACCTTCAACCTGATCGAACTCGACGGTTCGAAAATTGCCGCCAAGGTGCTGCCTTCGCACGTGATGGTCGGTGCATTGTTGCGCAGCGAAGCGATCGCTGGGGGACGTACGATTGAGCCGTGGCAGCATCACGCCGCATTGCGCGCCCGCTCGTTGTCCGAGAATGCCCGATTGGGCCGCAGTCTGGCGGAGCTGGATGGCAGAGGTTGGGCGCGGCAGTTCGAGCAGGCGATGACCCGACTGCGCGATAGTCA
>NZ_JBFUKU010000504.1:0-2149 GCF_056400685.1 Pseudomonas sp. P5_A12
GTTGTAGGTCATCACCGGCGGTTTTTGATCCAGCAGTTGATCTTCCAGCGCCCGCCCAAACAGTCTCAAGGCCTCGAAGAAGAACCTGTCGGGGTCGTCCTTGGCGTAACTCATCTGGCCAACGGCGTTCGGAACATCCAGCCCGAGGTTTTCTATAAACCCGGCGGCTGCGACAAAACAGTCCAGCAATGGTGCAGAAGCCAGTTCGCCTTTTACCTTGTAGTCAAAGCCCGGCCCCGCGCTGGCATCGCCTGCCAAAGAGGCCAAAACGCGCTTTGACGATTCGTAACTATCTAACCATATCAATGGTTTACGACAGAATGCTTGAAACAGGGTGCGCTTTACCGCCCACTCCGCCCGGACGGTCAGCTTGGCATTCGGGCGACAGACCTGTGGGTTTTCCCGAGGATCGAAACCCAATACGACCCAGGTATCCAGACTCGGGATGTAGCCATGGCAACGGAACGTCGAGCCATTGATATCGAACGAGTGCCGCTTGGGTTCAATCCCCTTGATCGGCCATGCGCCGGCGCGGAACCACAGGTCTTCAATGGCGTCGCAGAGTTCCTCATCGCGATTGGCTGCCAGCTGGGTCACGGCCACGCGTTTTTGCACATCGGGGTGGTCGCGCTCCAGTTCCTTGAGCTGCAAGGCGTGGCGGGACAAAGGCTTGATAAACTCGCGAAAGCGCTCATCCCGTGTGTGCAACTGGTGGTAGCAGGCATTGAGCTGCTGACGCTGAGCGTCATTGATGCGCAGGTCGAACGGGTTGCTGTCGACCTCTTCGTCACCGTTTTGCACGCGGTTGCTGAGGTTTTCGAATGCTTGCAGACGCTCGAACCCTGGAAGGCTACGAACCATCGGCAGAATACGCGAGTGGAAGGTGCGCACCAGATCACGCGCTTCTTTTAAGCTCAGCGCCCGGCCCCACAATGCAAACAGTTCAATCAGCTTGTTGATGAAGTCCTTGCGCGACTCGCGGGTGAAGGTCACCACCGTCATCGAGCTCAACTCGAAGCCCAAATAGTGGGTCAGCAACAGAATACGCAACACCAGCGTGGTCGATTTGCCAGCGCCCGCGCCGGCAATCACCGACGTCGACGGTGTGTCGCTGAAGATCATCTTCCACTGCGCAACGCTCGGCTGGGCATGGGGTGGCAGCAGCCGGGCAACATCGGCCTTCATGCGTTTCTTCAGCTCAGCGTTCAATGGCAGGCGCCCATCGTCAAACAGATTACAATCGACGTTGGGCGGCCGATGCTCGGTTGAGCGCGAATCGCGGATCAGCAGGACCTGCCGGCCTTGTTCCAGCCCCTCGTCCTTGCCTTCCTTGAAGCCGTACTCAAACCCCGCACTGTGACCGCTGCGAAAACCGTCAGCCTGCCCGTGTAACCAGGACGCGCGGTGTTGCGCGCGCAGGCGGGTCAAGCCATGACCGAAGAATCGGGCGGCCAGCCGTTTGAGCAACGGCATCTCGGCCAGGGGACGAAGTTCGGGAGGAAGATCGGGGGTGTGTTGCGGCACGCGGGTTGACTCCAGGGTGTGAGGCTGTTGAGGGCTATGGTGTCTGCATTTGCCCTTGAGTTCTAGTGAAATGCTTTTAGGTCATTGGCTTATGCGATGAAGTGAAGGCTGTGTGAGAACATTTCGAGGGTATTTCACATCAACTAATTCGATTGCAATACAGCATTTTTTACGCTTTTTATCGATGTGTACCTGATAGATGATGCTCGCCATTAACCCCCTTTCAGGAGACGACCATGCTCGAACTCAGACCCTTCAGCTCCCTGGGCGGCGCCCATCACGGCTGGTTGGATGCCCATCATCACTTTTCGTTCGCCGAGTACCATGACCCCAAGCGCATGAACTGGGGCAATCTGCGAGTGTGGAACGATGACGTGATTGCCTCCGGCACCGGGTTCCCAAAACACCCGCACAGGGACATGGAGATCATTACCTACGTCCGTGAAGGCGCAATTACTCACGAAGACAACCTGGGTAACAAGGGCCGCACCGAAGCTGGCGACGTTCAGGTCATGAGCGCTGGCACCGGCATCGCTCACAGCGAATACAACCTGGAAGCGACACCCACCAAAATTTTCCAGATCTGGATTATCCCGAACGAATCCGGCCTTGCACCGTCCTGGGG
>NZ_JBFUKU010000505.1:0-2129 GCF_056400685.1 Pseudomonas sp. P5_A12
GTGCATATCGATATGAAACATGTCTAAATTCAATATAAGGCTCTATAAGATCAATATCCGCTTCCAACGGTTCATCAGGCTCTGGTGTCTCTAAGGCAATATCGGCCAGTCGCTCTGAATGTAGTGAAAGCATACGAATTTCAATACCCAAGTCAATTAACTTGCTTGCTCGTCCAGTAAATTGAATTTTGTAGGCGGTGAATGCTAACAGCATGCCCAGTGATAATGAGCCTTGGAGAACGGCGGAGCCTCCGACATAGAGCAGCAACATTCCTTCTAATCCAAAAACCAGAATGTTAAAACATGCAAACACTAGTAATATTTTCTGTGTTGTTATGTCCCGATTCTGAACATCTACAATCATATTTTGCCAAGTCGCCAATCGTAACTGGGTAGCGTTGAATAACTTGATTGGCAAAATTACCCTTATTGTTTCCAGGAAATAAGAATTTTCTTTAGCGCCAAGTACTATGCGCTCCTCGGAAGCGTTGCGGAGCGGTTGATAAAAAACTAGTCGCGCGACGCCATAAAGCAACAAGGCAATCAGTACAATTGCTGTAAGTGCTCGGCTATACAAAAGCATCATTGTTAGTGTCGCTATTGTAACTAACCCATCAAGTACTCCTGTGATCGCTCCGTTTGTCAATATTTTTCGGATGGCTGCTAGTGACTGGAAGCGGGCAGCGATATCCCCAAGTTGACGTTTTTCAAAAAATGTTCCGGGTAGACGTAACATATGGCTGAATAGGTTTCCCGACCACTGTATTGCCAACTGTTGGCCCAGACGTAATGACATCCAACCCTGAGCCATCCGTAGGACAAAATCCGTCACCATCAGTAGGCAGCCCCCCAATACAGCCAACAAAAGCAGATTATGATCAGAAGACACCAGTGCTCCATCGATTACCCATTGAGTAACTTGTGGGGCGAGCAGTGCGACAGTTTCCAATGCTAGTGTAAGTACAAATATATTGCCTAAAGCGCGTTTGAGCCCAATGGTGCGGCGAACCAAGTCGTATAGGCGTACTCGAGCTTTCTGTGAGCCGGGGCGAAATGTAGTGTTAGGTGACAATTCCAGAGCTACACCAGTGAAATGCCTCGAGGCCTCAGGCAATGTCATCACCCTGCGGCCAAATGCTGGGTCTAGGACGCTAAGATTGTTTCCCTTCACTCTCTCTAGCACCACAAAGTGATTCATATTCCAGTGAAGAATGCATGGTGTGCGTAACTGGGATAACTCCTCCAATTCTAATCGCAAAGGTCTGCAGGAAAAATTGAGTAACTGAGCATGCCGCATTAATTGGGATAAGTCGGTTCCCTTTAGCGAAATGGAGAAGCGTCTGCGCATGTTCATCAGGTCTAAATGCAACCCGTGGAATGAGGCAATCATCACTAGGCAGGCAAGGCCGCACTCCGGGCTCTCTACTTGTAGTGTAACTTTCATGTGGCCGAACTTCCTGGTGGTTGTACGACGTGATCAGGCTCTGGAGAGTTCCAAGATGTCTAGGTGACAAAGTTGAGTGATCAGCTTTCGTACTTGGTTGGCCGATATTTCTGGGAGGTTTATGAGCAGTGTTCCGATACTTGTGTTTGGATGTTTAGCTATATGCCGTACTAGTTTTTGGCTCTGCTTGTCAAGATTTAGTCGGGTTCCATTAGCAATAATGTAGCCATCATTTAGGCCGTGGCAATTATTCGTACATAATCGAACGCCGTGATGATCGGAGAGTGTACCCACATTAGGGTTGCCAAAAATATCCATAACTAATGAAGAATCTACCCGCGTTTTACCAGCAAACTCATCAAGGAAACAATGGTAGTTGTTGGGATCGGTGATCAATTCGTTGAGGTGCTGACCCACCGACGAAAGGGAGTCTTTATCTTGTTGCCAATTATTGAGCGAACCACGTAAACCTTTGAAGACCTCAAGTCGTTTGAATAACCATGATAGATAATCAACTGTGTACGCTGGGAAGGTACCTATCGCAAGGTGGAAGGTAGCCTCCCCCAATGGCAAAGGGTTGTGCCACCAACCTCGAGGGAGATATAAAACATCACCTGCTTCCAGGACGATGTCCATGTATGGACTAGGTGGGCAAGGATACATGTGTTCGTAATCCTTGCTTTGT
>NZ_JBFUKU010000506.1:0-2128 GCF_056400685.1 Pseudomonas sp. P5_A12
CGAGGCTGCCGTAAGCGGTGATCATCGCCACCGGCACCTGTGAGTAACGCTGCTGGATGTGTTGCACCAACTCAAGGCCGGTGCCATCGGGCAGGCGCATGTCGGTCAGGCACAGATCGAAGGATTCCCGGGCCAACAAGGCTTGGGCATCGCTCAGGTTGCGGACACTGAAGGTATCGAGTTTCATCCGTCCCAGGGTGATTTCCAGGAGTTCGCGGATATCCGGCTCGTCGTCGACGATCAGGACTTTGGGCCGTGGGCTCATGTTCAACTTTGTTTCCGTCCGTGGGCAAAAGTAATGCGAAAACAGCCGCCGCCTTGGCGTGGTTGAAAGTCTAGGCGGGCCTGATTGCTTTCGCATAGCTCACGGGACAGATAAAGCCCAAGGCCCGTGCCTTGGCTACTGGTGGTAAAAAACGGTTCGAACAAATGCACTTGCTGATCCGGCGCCACGCCGGGGCCGTTGTCCATCACTTCCAGCACCGGCAACTGGCTGTCGGCAGCGACAAAAAGTTCGAGCCAGACCTGGGCCAGGTCGTGATTCAGGGCGCTGTGACGCCAGGCGTTGCGCAACAAATTGTCTAGAACCTGGGTGAGCTGGTTTGGGTCCATCAAGGTGTTGAAATCGCCTGACCCTATACGCAGGTGAATGTGCTGACCTTCGGGCGCCGCTTCACGGATTTCGGCGACGAACCTTTCCAGCCATGGCTTCAGATCGAGCCGTTGCGGTACGGTTTGCTGGCGGCGGGACAACTGCAGGACGTTTTCGATAACCCGATTCATTCGCTGAGAGTGGTCTTGAATAATCTGGGTCAGACGCCGATCTGCCCCATTGAGTTCCTCGGATTCGCGCAGCAATTGCGCGGCATGACTGATGGCGCCCAGTGGATTGCGGATTTCATGGGCAATACCCGCCGTCAGTCGACCGAGTGCCGCGAGTTTTAGTTGTTGTGCTTGTTGTGCGACCTGAGCGAGGTCTTCGAGAAACACCAGGGTCTGGTGATTAGGGCTTTGGTTCAGGGCGATGAAACTGGGTTGCAGTTCCAGGCCGCTGCTATCGATTATCAGGCTTTGCGGGCGCAAGGTCGGATTGTTGAGCCACAGCTGAAGACGCTCGAGCAGCCTTGGCGAAAAGTCATCGATCCGCTGTCCGTCGAGGGCTTTGTGCCCCAGCAAGATCAATGCGCTGAGATTGGCCAGTTGCACCCGCCGCTGATCGTCGAGCACCAGAATGCCCGTGCGCATGCGTTGCAGGATCAGCGCGTTGAGTGCTTCGAGCCCCACCACTTCGCTGGCCCGCTGTTCGGCGAGGTGTTCGCTGACTTCCAGACGTCTTGTCAGGCCTTGCACCAGCAATGCGGCGGCAAAACACAGCGCGCCGAGTGTGCCGACTTGCAGGTAATCGTTGGGACTGGTCGGGTGGCTGTAGCTCAGGAGGAAACTCAAACCGACGATGCCCAGTGCGCCGACTGCGGCGATGGACAGGCCGGTACGTCCACGCAGCAGGGTATTGCCGATGGCCACCGACACGATCAATAGATTGCCGATGCCACTGGCTACTCCGCCTGCGGCGTAAAACAAACCGCAGAGCAGGAAGACGTCGACCAGCGCCAGGCTGAACAGCTGCGCCGGCCGTTGGGTGTTTTCCAGGAATACCACTAACAAAATGTTCAGCACCAGGTACAACCAGCTGCCACTGCGCAGCAGGTCGTCATTGGCGAACGCCAGCAACCCGTTGTCGAGGTTGCTGGTCATCAACAACACCAGAGTAATGCCGACGCTCAAGCGGTAGAGATGATAAAGGCGCAGCAGTCGCTGGGCCTGTTTGTCGCCGGGACTGGACGTCTCAGCGACCACCAGGGCCCGGGCCTTGCTCAAGGTGAGCCTGGCTGCAATACCACTGTTGTTGAAGGCTCAGCGCACGGTCGCGGGGCAGGTGAACGCCGCAATGTGCGCAGCGTACCATCGGAGCAGCCTCAAGCTCGGCGGAGGATTTGGGGGCGGAAGACGAGCCCTTGAACTTGCGCCAGAACCATACCGCAGCGGCAATCAGGGCGATCCAGAACAGTAAACGAAGCATGGTGAGCTGCTTTATGGCGAGTGATTCAGCAGTTTAGCCAAGGACATG
>NZ_JBFUKU010000507.1:0-2117 GCF_056400685.1 Pseudomonas sp. P5_A12
TTCGTGACGCGTTTCTGGAGTTCTGGCAGGCGAATCATGATGGCGTCTACGACACTGGTTACGATCTGGAAAAACCGTTCAACTGTTTTGGCCGTACCGCCACGACCGATGTCGGTGAATGGACCATCAAAACTGTGAAACCTGGCGTGGTGAAAAACGCTTCCGGCGGTGCCATGGCGGCGCATATCAACGTGGCGTTGTTTGCTCGGGGCATCAACATCCACTTGCAGACCCGCCTGTATTTCGACGACGAACCCCAGGCGAATGCGGTGGACCCCGTATTGAACCTGATCGAACAACCCCATCGGCGCGAATCCCTGATCGCCACGCGTTGCACAGTTGATGGGAAGCTGGCCTACCGCTTCGATATTCATATTCAAGGCGAAGCGGAAACAGTGTTCTTCGACTTCTAGCGATGCAAGCACGGTGTTGAGACGCAAGCGCTTAACACCTGAAGGCCTGTCTTTTTCTTATGCTCGCTGCAATACCGACTCACCCGCCTTCGGTGGCAATCGCAGGTTATCCAGCAATGCGATCCCCGCAATCACCGCCACACAAAGGAACGTCAGCTGAAAGTCGGCCGTATTGGCGAGTTGGGTGTTGTCATGGATATTCATGGAGAAACGTAGCAGCAGCGCGCCCGTGGCAACCCCCATCGCCATGCTCAGTTGGAAGAACATACTGAACAAGGTTGAAGCATCGCTCATCTGCTCCTTGGGGACATCGGCAAAGCCCAGCGTGTTGAACGCGGTGAACTGCATGGATCGTGACAGGCCACCGACAAACAGAATCAACAAAACCAGCACCCGACTCATATGCTCATCCAGCAATGCACAGGCCGCTATTGCCAGTACACCAAGGATGCCGTTGAACATCAACACCGGGCGAAACCCCCAACGGTGCATTACCCGCGTGGTGAACGGCTTCATGGCCAGATTGCCGGCAAAGACGGCCAATACCAGTAGCCCGGCATCCAATGCAGTAAGCCCGAATGCGAGTTGAAACATCAGCGGCAGGAGAAACGGCAAGGTGCTGATGGCGATCCGAAAAATCGACCCACCACACAGGCAGACGCTGAAGGTACGGATGTCCAATACACCCAGCGCCAGTAACGGTTGCGCATGCCGACGCAGATGTCGCCAGGCAATAGCACCGAGTATCACGCCTGCACCACTGAGTAACAGTGCCGGCAACAGATTGGCATGACGTTGCCCCAGCATTTCTACGCCGAACAGCAGCGCAGCGCTGGCGCCGCCGGCAAGCAGAAAACCGCTGAAATCGAATGGCCGGGCAATGACGTGGTCTTGCTTGGGAATCAAGACCAGCGCGGCAATCAGCGCCAACAGGCCCAACGGAAGATTGAGATAAAAAATCCACGGCCAGGACGCATGGGTGACGATGAAACCGCCCAAGGGCGGTCCGAGTATCGGTGCGACCAGACCGGGCCAGGTAATAAAAGAGATCGCCCGAACGAGGTCTTTCTTCTCGGTGGTGCGAAGCACTGCCAGGCGCCCCACCGGAACCATCATCGCGCCGCTGATGCCCTGCAACACGCGCGCGGCAACAAAGGCCTCAAGGCTGTCACTCAACCCACACATCAAAGAAGACATACTGAACAGCACGATGGCCGAGCTGAATATAAGACGTGAGCCGAAGCGATCAGCCAACCAGCCGCTGATGGGGATGAACACCGCAACCGCGAGCATGTAGACGCTCATGCCAATGCTCACATCCACCGCCGGCACGCCAAACGTCTTGGCCATGTCCGGCAGCGCGGTGGCGATCACCGTAGCGTCAAGGTTCTCCATAAAGAAGGTGACCGCTACCAGCAGGGCGATCAATGTTGAGCGGCGTTGAGACATCGGTCATCCCTGTTTAGCTACGACAATGCTCGCCACTTTACTATCGAATGAGGGGTACAACACGTTTAGGTAATGTCGATCTGTTAAGCCGTAACGCGACCTGTAATTGAATGGACTCGCCCAAGCCGAGGCGTCAATGCGCCACGGTGGCAGTCTAAACAGCCAACGACAGCGAGGGCGAGTCCATGAAAAAGCATACTTCGATTGATCAATCCTTGTCTTCTGYCGATTTGGCGGCCTGCACTACCGTGGCGG
>NZ_JBFUKU010000508.1:0-2072 GCF_056400685.1 Pseudomonas sp. P5_A12
AGAATCGACCCTAAGCCGACGCTTAGAATTCCATCTGAAACCTGCAGCCGCAAATTCGCACACCACTGACGACGAATCGGTACAACTTAAACAAGTTTGTGCCATCCCAGATCAACGGTCTTAGATTGTCATGAAGTGAAAAAGCGTTGTCGCTAAATGAAATGTTGGTCTCCCCCCCGTCTATAAACTGCTCATCACTAGCTGCGAGGCAAGTCCCCTATATGGCGACTCGCCCGGTCGGCGCAATGCCAATCCGCCTCAGAACCCAAGGTATACGAATTGAAAATCCGCTGCACTTTCAGCCCGCCTTTTGTCGCGGGCGCCAGTACCAGTGCGCGGTTTTCGCTTCCACTCAATAGAAGGGAAATATGAAAACGGGATTTGTTCGCCAGTATGGTGCCGCCACCCTCCTAACCGTGGCCCTCATTTGTGTGGCCTGCCTCAACTCCAGTAATGCGGCAACCTTGGAGGAGCAAACCAAACAGCTAGAGTCCTCTGTCCTAACAGTAGAGCAGCGTCGAAAGGCAGCCATCAAGGATCTGAACGCGAGTGTCCTGCGCGGTTACCGGGACGCGATAAAAATCGACGCTGTAGACACACGGGTGGGTGAGGTTTTCGACCGCACAGCGCGGATCGAGGTCACCGTCGCCTACTCGTTCGACTTTGAAAAGGCCACGGCAGTTAAGGCATCGCTGAGCAAATACTTCAGGACCACCACTGATAAGGTCCCAGGTGTCGAGCCATATGGGTGGATTAATACCAATTTTGATGCATGCGTGGACGCCTATTGCACGGTTAAAAAGGAGATGACTCGGCTCATCAAATATTCTGCTGTTGGTATTCGCGTGAGCTTTCTTGGGATACCTGGCACCCACGTAACGACAAGCCAGGGGATGTATGAGCTAAGGTCTGGCTCTGTCACCTTCCAATTCGACGTGCCGAAATCAAAGATCAAGGGTGATCCTAAGCCAGTAGTTTCAGCGCAGGTTTTCGACGAACACTTCTGTGGAGGTGATCCGGATTGTGACCGATACACCATTAAAAAATAGGTGTCGCCAGTAGGGTCTAATACTTATGTTTTGTAGGGGTGACCTGTAAACAATCAGCACACATAGGAAACGTCGCCCAGGTGTAGGCGTCCGGCGGACACGCCTTGTGTAACCGCTACTTCGGCCAGCTCGAACACCGTGGGCTTAGCCTCCAGGGCCTGAGCCCCGCCCAACTGGGGGAGCAGCGCCGGGCCGAGGTGCAACGAACCAGAGACAACTATCACGCATTCTGGTCGGAGAAGGTGGCTGCGAAGTCATGACGCGGGCATTCATTGGCCGACGCTGGTTGCACGAAGGGTTTGAGGGGGATTGGTCGGTGTTTGTCGACGCACAGGATTGCATCGGCACTGTGGTCAATGGTGCTTGTCATGGCAGCACCGGCGCAGCGCAACCCCAAGCGACCTGCTATGGCTAGATGCTCAGCGGCCAATGCAGTGGTCGGTTTTCTGCTTTTTTTAACACCTATAAAAAAGCTCGCTATTGTTAGGTGACGCCTACTGACGCCTGTCGTGATCGGTTGCAGAAAGGTTTCAATCGGGAAGCCGTACGCCATCATCCAATATGGCTGAGCTGATAGCTGCTCCATCCAATGAATTGAAATACCAGATCGAGATAGCTTCTATGAGAAAGCAAGGACAGCTAACCAAACTTGTTAGGTGGGCTTTGCATAAGGAGTTCAAGCCGGCCTCCTGCACCGCGATCGGTCAGATTGAAATGCGAGATGCCTTGATCGCTAAACTGCAACAGCACCACAAGGCCTACGACGACCTACCGCGGGCGAGCAAAGCCCGTGTCAATGCCGTACTCGAACTGGGCCGCCTCTACTGTGACACCTTCAACGACAAAGCCTTGAAGGACGGGGTTGCCCACGCGGGCCACAAAACCGTGGTCAGGTCCGACGAGTACGGCAAGCCATACCGCGTTCAACAACGCGTGAAAGCGCTGCTGTCTCAGCCGGGCGAAGTGCTCCATCTAGATAATGTGGAGCGTGAGGCTTATCACGGTCTGCGTGTGATGCTAGAC
>NZ_JBFUKU010000509.1:0-2067 GCF_056400685.1 Pseudomonas sp. P5_A12
TTGGTGGTGCGGGCAAGCCCGGCCGATGGCAATCAAGATATTTTCTGCGGTGACCTTATCTAAGTACCTCCCCCTGCTTCCACGCAAAAGCGTGGGAGCGGGGGAAAGCGAATCAGGGCTGATTACGGGAGCGTGTTTTTTTGAGTCTTCGGCGTCCTGAAAACCAGCAGCAGCGGTATGACGCCAATCGACAACCACATCAGCAGCTTAAAGTCATCCAGGTAAGCCACCCAGCTGGCCTGCACGGTGATCATGCTATCCAGCGCTGCACGTCCGCCGGCGGTTAATGGATTCAGCACGCTGCTGACTGGCCAGGCATCGAACAGCCGATTGAACGGCGTAATGTTTGCACCTATTTCGGCGTGGTTGATCTGAGTGTTTTGTGCCAGCAGCACCGTCACGATCGAGATGCCAACACTGGAGCCGACATTGCGTGACAAGTTGTACAGGCCGGTGGCGTCACCACGCAAATTCGGGGGCAGGGTGCTAAAGGCTATGGTGGTCAGCGGGACGAACAGCAGGCCCAGGCTCGCGCCCTGAATAAAACCGACATAGATGATGGTGTTGATCGACACTGCCGGCGTCCAGCCAGTCATCATGTACATCGACCAGGCAGACAGCACCAGACCGCAAAACAATATCCAGCGAATATCAACTTTGCCGATGATCTTCCCGGCAAGGAACATGCTGAGCATCGTCCCCAGGCCGCGCGGCCCCATGACCATCCCGGCTGTGAGCACCGGGTAGCCCATCAGGGTTTGCAGGTAGGGTGTCATCAGCGCCAGCGACGCCAGGTAAGTGATACCGATGATGAAAATAAACACCACCGCCACCGAGTAATTGCGATCCTTGAACAACTTCAGGCTGATAAAGGGCTTGTCGTGGGTGAAGGTGTGGACAATGAAAATATACGAAGCGACAGCGGCTACCAGCGCCTCCAGGAGGATTTCCCCAGAGTCGAACCAGCCCAGTTGTTCGCCGCGGTCGAGAAACAATTGAATCGACATAATGGCCACGCTGAGCGAACCAAAACCTAACCAGTCCAGGCGTGCGGTTTTGTCGGCCGGGGTTTCCCGAATGAAGCGGGTCATGCCGATAAAGGCCAGCAATCCGATAGGCAAGTTGATGAAGAACACCCAGCGCCAGCTAAGGTGCTCTGTTAACCAGCCACCGAGCATCGGCCCCAGCACGGGACCGACCATGACCGATACTCCGAACAAAGCCACTGCTGAACCTCGGTCTTTCTGCGGGTAGATGTCCAGAAGAATGCCTTGCGACAGTGGCACCAATGCCGCCCCTGCCAGCCCTTGTAGCAAACGGAACAGAATGATTTCTTCCAGGGAGCGGGCGATGCCACAGAGCACCGAGGCCAATACAAACCCGAAGATCGACCATAGCAACACGCGCTTGCGACCGAAGCGCCGCGCAAGAAATGCCGAGGGCGGTGTCATGATGGCGGTGGCGACGATGTAGGAAGTCAGTACCCAGTTAATCTGATCGGCGCTGGCCGATACGCTGCCCTGCATATAGGGCAGGGCGACGTTGGCGATGGTGGTGTCCAGAGCCTGCATGACCACCGCCAGCACCACACACAATGTGATCAGCAACCGCAGCGGCGAGGGTGGCAGTGGTCCGGTCACTTCACTCATGATGGCGTGCAAGCAGGTTTGCCAGCGGTTTCGGCAGACCACGGGCGGTGCCGGTATCGATATCAACCACGGCGCTCATGCCATGGCGCAATGCGGGTTTGTCAGCAGCATCGTCGATACGGATCCGTACGGGAATGCGCTGTACAACCTTCACCCAGTTGCCCGTGGTGTTCTGTGCCGGCAACAGCGAAAAGCTCGAGCTGGAAGCGGGGCTGATGCTCTCCACGGTGCCATGCCAGGTCACACCCGGGTAGGTGTCCACCTCAATGGTGACACCTTGGCCAATGTGAGCGTTGGTCAGCTCGGTTTCTTTCGGTGACGCGGCCACCCACAAGTGCTCGCTGGACACCAGGCTGAAACCCGATTGTGGCGGTTGCAGGTACGCACCCACTTGCAGCGAGTCAACGTTGGTCACGAT
>NZ_JBFUKU010000510.1:0-2052 GCF_056400685.1 Pseudomonas sp. P5_A12
GTATTACCATGCCTGCGAACATACGCTGCGCGCCAAAGAATACCGGCGTCCACAGTGTATTAAGCGCAATCTGCGCCGCCCATAACCCCAGCACCACCTGACTTCCAGGTATCAGGGTCAGGCGGTACCCGGCCCAGGCAAGCAACAGATAGATAGTTGACCAAGCGACCGGAAACACCCAGTTGGGGGGCGTGAAACCGGGTTTGGCGAGCGATTCGTACCAGTGGCCCGGTTTAAAAAAGATGCCTGTGCTTGCCGCAGCACCACAGGCTAGAAGAAAAATTAGAAAACTCATCGCAGGTCCTTTTCTGGAGTCAGCTGTTTGGTGAGCAATGCCATGTCAGCAGCATTAAAGAGAGGACGCCCAGCGAGGCGAAAAGTTTGGTTTGAGGAACGACATTTCCCAGAGCTCGGTAAGTGAATCTGGGGGAGAGGCAAAAACCTGACTGTGCATTTCGGCTTCCGTCGACCGTCAGGACAATGGCGGTCGACATCAGTGATCCACACAGAAAATGAAAAAGTGAAAACAGTTTGCATTTTGAAAACACTTTTCACTATAGTGACTCAGCTGCCAATTTCGGCCCTGTAACCGCTTGGACTACGACCATCTATGAGCGCCGTTGCTGAACGCATCCTTCGTGTTTTGGAAGAGCTTGCCAACTCGCCGGAGGGCATGACGCTCTCTGAACTCACGGCTGTTCTCGATCTGCCTATCACGGCCATACACCGGTTACTCGCGGATTTGATTGAGCAGGGCTACGTTCGCAAGGACGAAAGACGAGGTGAATTCACCTTGACCATGAAGTTGCCATCCCTGGGGCTGCGCTTCTTGAGCGCCGGCGGAGTGGTTGATATTGCTCAGCCTATCCTTGAACGGCTGGCCGTAATATCTGGAGAGTTGGTACGCCTGGCGGTCGTTGATGGAGAGCAACTGGTCTATGTCGCCAAAGCCCAAGGCGCACGGGAAGGGTTGCGTTATGACCCGGAGATGGGCCGCCCGGTCACACTGTCGTGCAGTGCCGCAGGTATAAGCTGGCTGGCCGGAAAGAGCGACGAAGAAATCATGCGGCTTGTCTCCGGGCAAGGATTTGGCCTTCCAGCCAACTTTGGTCCCAGTGCACCCACAACCTTCAAAACCCTTCTTCCGCTCATTGAAGCCGCACGCAAGGACGGCTACGCCACGACGCAAGATATGTTCTTGCCCGCAATGAGTTCCTTGGCGACGACGGTGCGTACCGGCAATGGCGAAGTTGGTGCGATTCTCATTATTGCAGGGCCGATGTCACGGCTCACGCAACAAAGAATGAAAGAGCTGCTGCCGGCGCTCCTGTCGACGGCAGCAGAGTTATCTGAGGCAAGTAGTGTTTCACCGGTAATGCGTCGAGCATCTAACTAACTAATTAACCTGTCAACTTTCTCGATTAAGTTGGCGGGTTGGCCTGTGCCTGTGCGGTAAGTTTAAACTTAAACTGCAGTACTTCGTATACCTGACAATAACTAACAATAAACAGTGCTGATGTTTGTATCTGCGAGCATCTTGTACAGCGGAGGTAATAAGTATGGAGAACGATTCAAACAGTTCGTCGCGTTCCATGGCGAATCGGGCAGTCACGGCTGCCACGGTCGGAACCGCTTTGGAATGGTTCGATTTCACGTTATATGGAGTCGTTGCAGCCACTGTGTTGCCCAAGTTGTTCTTCCCTGCGATGGAGCCTGGCTCGGCACTGTTGGCATCTTTGGCCACTTTCAGCGTGGGTCTCGCTGCACGGCCACTTGGGGCCATTATCTGTGGTCATTTGGGCGACAAGATTGGCCGGCGTAACTTGATGCTCGGCACAGTATCGGCAATGGGTATCACCTCCGTGCTGATGGGACTGCTTCCGACCTACGCGCAGATCGGGATACTCGCGCCCATCTTGCTGGTCTTGCTGCGCATCATTCAGGGGTTTGCGCTTGGGGGCGAATCGACCGGTGGGCAACTCATGGCGCTCGAACATGCGCCTGCGGCCCGACGCGGCCGGTATTCAGGTCTGATCGGCATGTGCGCACCGC
>NZ_JBFUKU010000511.1:0-2051 GCF_056400685.1 Pseudomonas sp. P5_A12
TGGCCAGGGAATGCGACGGTCACGAGTGGCCAGGGAATGCGACGGTCACGAGCACTGGTGCCAAGTACCAGATTGCAGCCAACCAAGGCATCTTCCAAGGTGGCGACGACTTGCGCGTTTTCAAGGATATCCCCGGCACCGGAAGCACGGGCGTCGGCTTCGTGATGCGGGAATAACCGCGGTTCGACCAGCACCAGCCGCGACAGGCCCATGTTCTTCATGGCACGCGCAGCCCCGCCGATGTTGCCGGGATGACTGGTATTGACCAGGACGACACGAATGTTTTGCAGCACGGGAGGCGTTCTCGAACACAGAAATTGGAGCCGAATCTTACAGTTCCTACTACCGTTAAGCTATGAAAGCGAACACCGACCTTCACCTGTAGAAAAGTTCTGATAGAATGCCCGGCTTTCTTTAACAACCTTAGGTGACACATCCATGCAGCCCATGCTGAATATCGCGCTGCGCGCCGCCCGCAGCGCCAGTGAATTGATTTTCCGCTCCATCGAGCGCCTGGATACCATCAAGGTCGACGAAAAAGACGCCAAGGATTACGTATCCGAGGTGGATCGCGCCGCCGAACAGAAAATCATCGATGCGCTGCGCAAGGCCTACCCGAACCACTCGATCCTGGGTGAAGAAACCGGCATGCACGCCGGCAACGGCATCGAAGGCGAAGAGTACCTGTGGATCATCGATCCGCTGGACGGCACCACCAACTTCCTGCGCGGCATTCCTCACTTCGCTGTCAGCATCGCCTGCAAATACCGCGGTCGCCTGGAGCACGCTGTAGTTCTGGACCCGGTTCGCCAGGAAGAATTCACCGCCAGCCGTGGTCGCGGCGCTCAACTGAACGGTCGTCGTCTGCGCGTCAGCGGCCGCACCAGCCTGGACGGCGCCCTGCTGGGCACTGGCTTCCCGTTCCGTGACGACCAGATGGACAACCTCGAAAACTACTTGGGTATGTTCCGCGCCCTGGTTGGCCAGACTGCCGGCATCCGCCGCGCCGGCTCGGCGAGCCTGGACCTGGCCTACGTGGCTGCCGGTCGTTTCGACGCGTTCTGGGAGTCGGGTCTGTCCGAGTGGGACATGGCCGCAGGCGCCCTGCTGATCCAGGAAGCCGGTGGCTTGATCAGCGACTTCACCGGCGGTCACGACTTCCTTGAAAAAGGCCACGTCGTTGCCGGTAACACCAAGTGCTTCAAAGCAGTGCTGACGGCCATCCAGCCGCACCTGCCGCCTTCGCTGAAGCGCTAAGCTTCCAGCGACAGAGAAAGCACCCTTCGGGGTAATGCCGATCAGTTAAGCCCTCTTGCTTGACCTTTGGCCGCAAGAAATCAAAATCCGATGCCTGAATAGGTATCGGATTTTTTTATGCGTCTCGCTCGGGCACTGGAACTGACTCACAACATCGCCTCCACTCCCAACTCCATCGAGGGGTTGGATTCGTTACTCGATCCTTCTTTGGTCGAGCAAGCACTGGAACAGGCAGGCGTAGCAACCCTGCGCAAGCGCCGTCTGCYGTTGGAAATGATGCTTTGGTGCGTGATTTCCATGGCGTTCTTTCGGCGGATGTCAGCTTGGGATGTGGTCAGTCGCATGAACATTATGCTGCCGGGTCAACGTCCGCTGGTGGCGCCCAGCGCAGTGGTTCAAGCCCGTCAGAGGCTGGGTAGCGAGGCTGTACGACAAGTCTTCGATCTGACTCAGAAAAGTTGGCATGAAGCGGCYGGTCATCCGACTTGGGCMGGGCTGCGTTTGYTRGGGGTCGACGGCGTCGTCTGGCGAACACCCGACACGGCAGAAAATCGAGCACGCTATGACTCGGCCAGTAATCAACATGGTGACACTGGCTTTCCTCAGGTGCGCATGGTCTGCCAAATGGAGTTGACCAGCCATTTGCTGATCGGCAGTGCATTTGATGGTTACCGCAGCAACGAAATGAAACTGGCGGAACAGCTGATCGAAACCACGCCTGATCACTCGTTAACGCTGTTCGATCGCGGCTTTTATTCCTTGGGTTTGCTGCACCAATGGCAGCAAGCAGGCAC
>NZ_JBFUKU010000512.1:0-2049 GCF_056400685.1 Pseudomonas sp. P5_A12
GGATGTCGATATGCCCCATTGCAGCTAAGGCGGCATCTACGATTCTCTGAGGGCCGTCTTCAGCGACGAAATTCTGAACAAAAGTTACTGGGGCCACTCCGCCTGCGTCTACGATCTCAGATACCAAGCTGGCCAGCAGATTTTCGTTTCGCGCCGTAGCGAATACTTTTACGCCCTCGGCAGCCAATGACTTCACGATGGCTCGGCCGAGGCCTTGGCTAGCACCGGTGACCAGCGCTGTTTTTCCCGCGATTTGCAGATCCATGATCAATCCTCATCAGGCTYTAAAAAGAAGTGTCGAGGCGATTCGTGGAAGCCCCGATTTGAGGTTTGATTTTGAGCAGTGCGGCAACTGAAATAAACACGCGCGATGGAAACAGATTAGGATCGAAATTTTACCAATCTGGCATTCATATGTTCATTTTCGAGAATAGTCATAGGCTTGAATGCTTTGCGGGAGCGCCACCGCAGTGGGTAGGTGACTCCTCAATTCACGTGTTTCCGTGTCTCACCTTCATCTGCACAACCTGCAAAGCACATTGATCTCTTAAATTGAATAATCAAAATGATTATTCAATTAGTCCTTTCGAAGGCATTCTTTTACGATTTTCTCAGCTCGACGGCGCAGTTCCTGCACCCGTCAATGATCAGCTAGCTGAGGAAATTCAATTGGGCCAGACAAATAATAATCAGCCTATGGCCGGTGTCCGCGTTCTGGACATCGCTACATTCGTTGCGGCTCCGTTTTGCGGAACCATCCTTGCGGATTTTGGTGCGGAGGTCATTAAGATCGAGCAACCGGAGGGTGGGGACACCCTGCGCAAATTCGGTACTCCTACTGAATGTGGCGACAGCATGGTCTGGCTCAGTGAAGCCAGGAATAAAAAGTCCGTTACCCTCGATCTACGCTCCGAGCAAGGTGCTGACCTGTTTAGACAGCTTGTGGCCAAGTCGGACGTCGTTCTGGAAAATTTCCGTCCAGGAACGCTTGAAAAGTGGGGTCTTAGCTTCGAGTCGCTGCGAGAGATCAATCCCAAACTGGTCATGCTCCGAGTCAGCGCCTACGGTCAAACTGGCCCGAAGCGAGGCGAGCCAGGGTTCGCTCGTATTGCGCATGCATTCGGGGGGCTTGCTTTTCTCGCAGGAGAGAATGACGGGCCGCCAGTCGTACCTGGTTCTACCTCGCTTGCTGACTACATCTCCGGAATGTGGGGAGCCATCGGCGTTCTGTTGGCTCTTCGTTCCGTTCAAGCTGGCGGCATCGGTCAATACGTCGATATCGGACTCTACGAATCGGTATTCCGGCTCTTGGATGAAATCGCGCCTGTATACGCCAAGTACGGATACGTACGTGAGCGCATGGGGGCCGACACCATCAACGTCGTGCCGCACAGCCACTATCAAACCAGAGACGGGCAATGGATCGCGCTGGCATGCAGCAATGACCGGATGTTTCAGCGTCTCGCTCAGACAATGGGCACACCTGAACTCGCGATCGAATATCCGACCAGCCCTGATCGTGTGAAGGAACGAGCGAAGATCAATGCACTCGTCGCACTTTGGGTTTCCGGTTACACCCAAGAAGAACTGCTTGAAGTGTGTGTGCAGGGGCAGGTTCCAGCAGGCCCTGTGAACTCCATCGCGGATATCTTTGAAGACCCTCAATTTGCAGAGCGTGAGAACTTAATCCGCGTACAAGACCCGCGTATCGGCGAGCTCGTTCTGCCTAATGCGATGCCTCGTCTTTCCGAAACGCCTGCTGCTTTTGTCTCTACTGGCCCCTCTCTTGGGTCGAGTACTGAGGAAGTGTTGAGCCGGCTCCTGGGAGTTACTCCCGAAGCCTTGCAAGCGCTTAAAGCCAGTAAAGTTATCTGACTAATCAAAAGATTACGGGAATCAAAATGACTAATTATAAAATGTACGTTGGTGGTGAATGGGTTGATGCCGCTGCGGGTGAAACTTTCGAAACCAAAAACCCGTACACAGGCGAGACATGGGCGACCATGCCCCGTGGTCGCGCAGCCGATGCAGAGCGTGCAGTGGCTGCAG
>NZ_JBFUKU010000513.1:0-2048 GCF_056400685.1 Pseudomonas sp. P5_A12
GCCCTTTTTTGAGGTTCACGTCTTCAAAAGAGCGTGAAAAAAACGGGTTTTCACAACTTCACAAGAGTGTGGCGAGCAAATGAATAGTTTTGCGTCTGAACATGCACCATTAGCGTCTGAAACAGCCCAACGACACAGGACCGGGCACTCCTCGAATACCGGAGCCTGAAGCCTGTCCGCTACGGATTTGGTTGCACAAACGGATGTATCGACCATAAGTCGAATTGCCAGTCGCGCGTTGAAATGAGTTCATAACCCTCATTGACCCGGCCGGTAGCGTCCGTCGAAGTTGCAAAAAATTGCGAAGATTCGGACATGGCGAAACTGGCCATGGGTACCTGGGGCATCACTGACACGCCCCTTCACTCCTGGCAGCCATGCCGTCAATTTGGTGCTGCAGATTTTGGAGACGCGTTAAATGGCGCATAACGAAGCAGTCGACGTAGTACTGGTTGGGGCCGGCATCATGAGTGCCACCCTTGCGGTATTGCTCAAAGAGCTCGACCCCGCGATCAAGCTGGAAGTCGTCGAGCTGATGGATTCCGGTGCCGCGGAGAGTTCCAATCCGTGGAACAACGCCGGTACCGGTCACGCCGGGCTGTGTGAGCTCAACTACACGCCACAGGCTGCCAATGGCACCGTCGACATCAAGAAAGCCGTACACATCAACACCCAGTTCGAGGTGTCGAAGCAGTTCTGGTCCTACCTGACCAGGAAAAGCACATTCGGCTCATGCAAGACGTTCATCAGCCCTGTGCCGCACCTGAGCTTCGTGCAAGGTGACAGTGGCGTTTCCTTCCTCAAGGAACGCTTCAAGCTGCTGAGCAAGCACCACGCCTTCGCGGACATGGAATACACCGAAGACAAGGCCAAAATGGCCGACTGGATGCCGCTGATGATGCCAGGCCGTCCGGCCGACGAAGTCGTCGCGGCTACACGCGTGATGAATGGCACCGACGTCAACTTCGGCGCCCTGACCAATCAACTGCTCAAGCACCTGACCAGCGCACCCGACGCGCAGGTCAAGTACTGCAAGCGCGTGACCGGCCTGAAGCGCAGCAACGGCGGCTGGACCGTGAGCATCAAGGACGTCAACAGCGGTAACACCCGTGACGTCGACGCAAAATTCGTCTTCCTCGGCGCTGGTGGCGCGGCATTGCCGCTGTTGCAGGCTTCAGGCATCGAAGAAAGCAAAGGCTTCGGCGGCTTCCCGATCAGTGGCCAGTGGCTGCGTTGCGACAACCCGGAAGTGGTCAAACACCACCAGGCCAAGGTGTACAGCCAGGCCGCCGTGGGTTCTCCACCGATGTCCGTGCCGCACCTGGACACCCGTGTCGTCGATGGCAAGAAGTCCCTGCTGTTCGGACCTTACGCCGGTTTCACCACCAAGTTCCTCAAGCACGGCTCCTTCATGGACCTGCCGATGTCGGTTCGTGCCGGCAACATCGGCCCGATGCTGGCCGTGGCGAAAAACAACATGGACCTGACCAAGTACCTGGTCAGCGAAGTGATGCAATCGATGGAACAGCGTCTGGAATCCCTGCGTCGTTTCTACCCTGAAGCGAAAGCCGAAGACTGGCGCCTGGAAGTGGCCGGCCAACGGGTGCAGATCATCAAGAAAGACCCGAAAAAGGGCGGCGTCCTGCAGTTCGGTACCGAACTGGTCGCGGCCAAGGACGGTTCCCTTGCCGCCCTGCTCGGCGCCTCCCCTGGTGCTTCGGTAACCGTTTCGATCATGCTTGAGCTGATCGAAAAATGCTTCCCGGGCAAGGCTTCCGGTGAGTGGGCTGCCAAACTGGCAGAGATCTTCCCGGCTCGTGAAAAAGTGCTCGAAACCGATGCTGCGCTGTATCGCAAGATCAATGCGCACAACAACATCGCACTGGAACTGGTTGAAGCCAGTAACGAGACCGAAAGTTACGCTTGATTCGGCCCCATAAAAAACGCCCCGTTCTCATTGAGAGCGGGGCGTTTTTTTATGCCGCTTAAAACATCGCAGCCTCGTTTCACTCGACAGCTCCTACAGGTGCAAGCCAAACCTTTGTAGG
>NZ_JBFUKU010000514.1:0-2037 GCF_056400685.1 Pseudomonas sp. P5_A12
GACCAGACCCTGGCGAATACCTTCCAGGCTGTATGCCGTCAGTACTGCGAGCGCATTGCCGTGTGCGATGCCTCCCGTGAGGTGAGCTACGCCGAGCTTGACCAGGTTGCCACACGCCTGGGTTTGAACCTGTTGGATGCCGGTCTGGTGCCGGGCGATATCGTCGTCTTGCAACTGGGCAACGTGCTGGAGTTTGTCTTCGTTTACCTGGCCCTGCAGAAAATCGGCGTGCGGCCGATCCTTGCGCTGCACACCCACCGATACCGTGAGCTGCGCCAGTTCGTCGAGTTGTCTGGCGCCACCGCAACTATTACGGCGGACCGCTCCAAGGACTGCGATTTCATCGATATCGTCAACCGCGTTCAAGCTGATACCACAAGCATCCGTCGCAAGTTTGTCCTCGGTGCCGCGGCGGACGGTTTTGTCTCGCTGGGCGACCTGCTGGCGCGTGAGCCACGTCGCGATGTTGCTGAAATCGAGGCGATTCAGGCGGCAATCGATCCGTGCAGCCCGGCGCTGTTTCTATTGTCTGGCGGCACGACCGGCATCCCGAAGATGATCCCGCGCTCGCACAACGACTACGTCTGCAACTCGCGGCTGGCCTCCAAATACACGGGCATTGATGAGCACTCGGTGTTGCTGGACGTGCTTCCCATTGCTCACAATTTGCCGCTGGCGTGCCCTGGCTTGCAGGGCTTCATGCTCTGCGGTGCCAAGGTGGTGCTGCATGCCAGCACTCGGGCTGAAGAGGTGTTCGGTTTGATCGAGCGCTTCAAGGTCACCCATATCCATGTGGTGCCGGCCCTGCTGATCATGTGGATGAACGACCCGCGGGTTGAGGCCTTCAATCTGGACAGTGTTCGGGTGATTCAGTCCGGTGGCCAGCGACTGCAACCGGAGACGCGTGCCTTGACCGAGCAGGTCTTGCGTAACTGCACGGTGCAGGAAAACTTTGGCATGGCCGAAGGCCTGTTGATGTTCGTGCGTCTGGACGACCCGCTGGATGTACGCCGCGAGTCGGTGGGCCGGCCGGTGTGTGCAGACGACGAAATTCTGTTGCTCGGCGAGGATGATCAACCGGTGCCGCTGGGAACACCGGGTGAGCTGTGCTGCCGAGGGCCTTACACCTTACGTGGTTACTTCAACGCACCGGAGCATAACGCGAGGGCGTTTACCCCCGACGGTTTCTACCGTTCCGGCGACATGATGCGCGAGCTGCCTTCGGGCAACTATGTGGTGGAAGGGCGCAAGAAAGATTTGATCAACCGGGGCGGCGAGAAAATTTCCGCCGAAGAAATCGAGAACCTGGTGCTGGCTCACCCGGCCGTCACGAACGTGGCGTGCGTGGCCATGCCTGATCCGGTGCTGGGTGAAAAAATGTGCGCCTTCGTGATCCTCAAACCTGCTGCGCAGTTGAGCCTGGAAGACCTGGTCAACTATTTACAGACCCACGAAATCGCCCGTTTCAAACTGCCAGAACGCCTGGAGTTGGTGGACAGTTTTCCGCTGTCGACCTTCGGCAAGGTCTCCAAGAAAGACCTGGTGGAGCGCGTCAGCGCCAAGCTTAAGATCGAGGCGGCCTGAGATGAGTGACTTTATCGAATACCGCTTCGAAGACGGCATCGTCACCCTGACACTGTGCGCGCCCGAGCAGCACAACGCATTGACCCACCAGGCGCAGTTCGACGCGTTCACTCAGGTTTGCGCGCGCATCAACCGCGATCCGCAGGTCAAAGTGGTCATCCTCACTGGTGCAGGCAAATCATTCTGTGCCGGTGGCAACGTCAAAGACATGAAAGCGCGGGCGGGGCTGTTCGCTGGTGATCCGTATCAGCTGCGCGATGGCTATCGCCATGGCATCCAGCAGATCCCGCTGGCGGTCTACCACCTTGAGGTGCCGACCATTGCCGCCGTCAACGGTGCAGCGATTGGTGCCGGTTGCGACCTGGCATTGATGTGCGACATCCGAATCGCCTCGCAACAGGCGCGTTTCGCTGAAAGCTTCGTACGCTTGGGAATCGTGCCCGGGGATGGCGG
>NZ_JBFUKU010000515.1:0-2031 GCF_056400685.1 Pseudomonas sp. P5_A12
TGCGCCTCTACAGCCCTATGAGGATTTACCGGCACTTCTGGCATCTGCAGATTGCCATCTGGTTATCCAGAAACGCGGTGCAGCAGATGCGGTTTTGCCATCCAAGCTTACTAATATCCTGGCGGTGGGTGGAAATGCGTTGATAACCGCCGATCCTGATACAAGTTTGGGGTTGCTCTGTTCGGAGTATCCAGGCATCGCTACGTTGGTTGAACCCGAGTCAGTTGACGCCTTGATCATGGGTATTGATGCGGTTTTAGCAATGCCGGTACCCAATGTAATTGCCACCCGCTATGCCAGTGAGTTTCTTGACAAAGACCACATCCTGACACGCTTTCTGGTCGAAATTTAATCATGTGGCTCAGTGATGATCTGTTTCGCACCGTTGTCGCCTCAACACCATTGATTTCGATGGATCTGGTTGTACAAAACTCCCAAGGAGAAATCCTGCTAGGCCAACGGCTTAATAGGCCAGCGCAGGGCGCATGGTTCGTTCCTGGCGGGCGCATCTTGAAAAACGAGACTATGGATGTAGCGTTTAGTCGATTGACCAGAGACGAATTGGGTAAAGCCTTCCAGCGTAGCGAAGCTCGTATGCTGGGTGCGTATGAGCATTTCTATATCAACAGTGTATTTGGCCATTCGGACAACAGTCCGGACACCCATTACGTCGTACTCGCTTATCAGCTTGTTCTGGTGGAAGGCGAAGTACTGCAACCACCAAACGCCCAGCATAATTCCTATCGCTGGTGGCCCTTGACCGAAGCGCAGGCTAACGAAGAAGTACACGACAACACACGTGCCTATCTCGATGATCTGCGTTAACTTTTCGAACCATGTAAAGGACGCGTGAAATGTTTTTCCCGATAATCATGGCAGGTGGTTCCGGCTCCCGTTTGTGGCCGCTCTCGCGGCAACTCAATCCCAAGCAGTTTCTCCCGCTGGCTGATGCAGACTTCTCCATGCTGCAAGCCACTATAAAACGTCTTGAGGGACTCGATGCCGCGTTACCACGGTTGATCTGCAACGAGCAGCACCGTTTCCTCGCAGCCGAGCAAATGCGCCTCCTGGGGATGGAACAGGTCAATATTCTGCTTGAGCCAGTAGGCCGTAATACAGCGCCGGCCATCGCTTTGGCGGCACTGCAGGCTTGTAATGATGCTGAAGATCCGGTGTTGCTGGTCCTGGCTGCTGACCATTTAATTCAGGATGATCAAGCATTCCACGCCAGCATCCGGGCTGCCTTGCCATTGGCCCAAATGGGCAAATTCGTCACTTTCGGCATTGTTCCAACACATCCGGAAACCGGGTACGGTTATATCGAGAAAGGCGACAAGATAGGTTCCGATGGTTTTATGGTGAGCCGGTTTGTTGAGAAACCCGACCAAGTAACCGCGCAGGAATACCTAGCTAGCGGCGACTATTTCTGGAATAGCGGAATGTTCATGTTCCGCGCGCGTCGTTATCTGGAAGAGCTGGAGCAATTCCGTCCCGATATATTTGTGGCGTGTCGTGATGCTTTAGCTGGTGGATCACAAGACATGCACTTCACGCGTGTGGATCAGGCAGCCTTTACCGCCTGTCCGGCGGACTCCGTAGATTATGCGGTAATGGAAAAAACCGCTGATGCCGTGATGGTGCCACTGGATGCGGGCTGGAGCGATATCGGCTCTTGGTCAGCGCTCTGGGACGTTAGCGAGAAAAACGAGCAGGGAAATGTCTTTAAGGGCGATGTACTTGATCAGAACTCGCGTAATACCTATGTGCACGCTGATAGCCGCCTTGTCGCAACTGTCGGCGTGGAAGATCTGGTAATAATTGAAACCAAGGATGCGGTACTGGTCGCCCACAAGGACCATGTACAGGACGTGAAGAAAATAGTCGAACAGTTAAACTTAGATTCTCGCAGCGAGCATATAAACCATCGCGAGGTGTATCGCCCATGGGGTACCTATGACAGCATCGACAACGGTCACAGATATCAGGTTAAACGCATTACAGTAAGACCGGGGGCTAAGTTGTCAGTACAGA
>NZ_JBFUKU010000516.1:0-2019 GCF_056400685.1 Pseudomonas sp. P5_A12
GTAAGATGGATCTGTTTTTGCCACACACCATTTCCCAACTACTTTAACCGAGCTAATATTCAGTTATAGATAGCTCTTGTCACACACCAACAGCTTAATCGACCCACTATATGCAACTGAATTCCATCCCATTAAAACCGAGCTCATGCCTCACCTAAAAGCACGAAATAACAGTCTTGACAACTGGCCCCACTCGCCAATAATGGAACTTTATGAAAAACATTGTACTGATCGGCGGACATGACGAAACCTTCATGCACTTCGAAGGTTTAGACTTTAACTTCATCGTGCTGCAACTTCCTGAGTCACAGGGTAAAAACCTCGCAGCACTTACCAACAAAATTCATCTCGTCAATGATTTCTCCGAAATCACCATCATCGAAGAAATAGATAAAATACTAAAAACGCAGTCTATCGATTACATTTTTTCATTCACGGAGGATGGGCTGCTTTCCGCCGCACGTGCCAGTCAACATTACGCCATCCCAGGCATCGATTACGAAACCTGCGAAATATGCATCTGCAAACCTTTGATGCGATCCAGGCTGGAACATACTGAATTCGCCGTTGCCAGCAAGATCTGTAAAACAAGAAGGGACGTCGAAGCGTTTTTCAACTGCTATCCAAATGGAATGGTCTTAAAAGACCCAACGGGCTCCGGTAGCGAAAACGTCTTCATCATCAAAGACTCCGCATCCCTGCTCGATACGCTGGAGAGACTCAATCATGAAAATATCGTCATGCTGGCGGAAGAGTTTTTAAACGGACGTGAAGTCAGTGTCGAAACACTGACCATTGATTCACAACACCGAGTCCTCGCCATAACCAATAAACAACTATACAAAACATCGCTCGCAGAAGAGCAGCACATCATCTCGCCGGACAATCTCGACAGCGACACATTCAGCGAACTGAGTCGTTATTGCGAGCGCCTGCTGACCGCAATCAATCACACACATGGGCCTTGCCATATTGAAGTAACAATAGCAGATGGAAAATTTCATCTGATAGAAATCAACAACCGCGTCGGCGGTGATTACATCGGCTTATTGGTTGAGCTCACAACAGGCGTTGATCTTTTTAGAGAAACACTGCGCTTTCATAGTCACGAAGCCGAATCGGACACTACCAACACTCAACTGACACACTACAAATTTGCTGGCTCTCATCTTTTTTATGAACCACTGAACCCGGACATGATCAGGGATTACATGCAGGAAGTGGACATCATCAGACTGGTAATGGGCGAAGCGAATCCCCCGCTGGGAAGACCGCACATAAACGATGACAAAATCGGCCTAGTGGTCATTGCCAGCAATGATCGCAAAAAGTTTTATACCGCCATTGACCACCTGAACAGACTAAATTCCGCAAGTTAATTGCCAACAATAGGAATAGACGATATGGAAGTTATCTCTAGAAGTGACATCGCCCCCCTCAACAGCGTGGTGGTGAATGGCGTGTTACACGACTTGGGTGTTGTAAAAATATTTTCCCAACATCCCGCGCTGGCCCAGTTCATTCCGTCCAAAAGCGAGGTGGCCCTTAGCTGGGTCAGACTTGAAAAGGACCAGGAATTGTCGGTTCATCAACACCCCGAGGCGAGCCTGATCCTGATTTGTGACGGCTCGGGGAAAACCCTTGGCGATACAGAACGAAATATCGAGGCGGGCGATATGGTGCTGGTCCCGCCCCACTCGCGGCATGGTTTCAAAGGCACCAACGATGGTTTCTGGGCACTATCTATTCAGTTCAACGGTAAGGCCCTGTACGAGAACACCCTTCAACCGAATGTCGTCTTCAAGGCTCAAGAAACAGTCAATGCCAAGCCCGCCGACGGGCTGTTAAAAGATAACGAGGGTTATCTGGAGAGCTTCAGGAACAGTCGGCTGCTTTCGCTGATCAATTCACCGTCGATCGATCAGCCCGAAGTACGTGAAAGGCTTCTCGATTGCCTGCAGACCTGGTCAGACATGTTTCAGAACCTGCTGCATATACGTGTGGCGATGACGCTTGATC
>NZ_JBFUKU010000517.1:0-2007 GCF_056400685.1 Pseudomonas sp. P5_A12
TCCCTACACGCAACGCATGGCGCAAAGCATCGGCTTTCACAGCACCGGATTGCTTCCCGATTACGTACCGTCGCCTTTCGCCGAGTCGCTGCCGGAATCGATCGTGATCGGTTGTTTTGTGGCCCAAGGGAACTCGCGCGCGCTACCTGAGATTCAGTGGCCCGAGAGTTGCCGCGGGTTAATGCAGCGCTTGAGCGCTGTCTTCGGGACTTCTCGGGCCGCGACATCGCCAGCCTCGATACCGTTGCACATCGGCCAACACCATCAGCGCTATGCCATCGCCATTCACCGCTTGAGCAACCGGCTGCTGGAGCAGCTCTCGGCGTTGCCCCGCCATTGGCTAATCTCAGTCAAACTCGCGTTGTCACGGCACTTCGCCGAAGACCTGCACCGTTTGACGATGCGCGGTTTCACCTTCACCGGATTGATGCCCACGCCAGGCCACGATGGATGGTTCGCCCTGTTTCATCGTGGCGCGCAGCCGCGCCACCTCAACCTGCATTGCCCTGACATGCAACAGTTGCACGATGACTTGCAGCGCAATGTCAGGGCACTGGACAGCGCGTGTTCAGCCGCTTGAATCCTTTCTGTAAACGTTAAGTCCCGGCTGCGCGCAAAGCTCCACCAGCCAATCGACAAACACCCTGACCCGCCGGGACAACTGGCGGTGAGGAGGATAAAGCGCCGTCAGCGGCATCACCGGTGGCGGCACCTTGGCGAGCACTTCACACAAACGGCCTTCATCGAGCTGGCGGGCAACGTGGTAGTACGGGGTCTGAATCAGTCCATACCCCGCCTCACAGGCCGCCAGGTAACCGTCGGCGCTATTGACCGCGACTTGTTTTGGCAAATCCATGAGCTGAACCTCGTGGTTGACCATGAATTCGAGCCCGTAACGCTTACCGGTACTGCCGGAGAAATATTCCACCATCCGGTGCCCCGCAAGGTCAGCCAGGCATTGAGGTGTTCCATGGCGTTTCAAGTAGTCAGGGCTGGCACAGGTGACCTGATCCAGCCTGACCAAGGGCCGTGCCACCAATGATTCATCCAGCGCCAGGCCACCGCGCAGCACGCAATCGACGCCTTCGCGGATCAGGTCGACGGGGCGGTCATTCAAGCCGATTTCCAAATCGATCAAAGGATAACGGCGGGTGAATTCGGGCAGCGCCGGAATCACGATCAAGCGCCCGACCCCTGCCGGCATGTCCACGCGCAGCAGGCCTTTGGGGTTTTGTCGTGCGGCGGAAAACACCGCTTCGGTTTCCTCAAGGTCAGCCAGTAACCGCACACAACGGGGGTAATAGGCAGCGCCATCAAGGGTCAGGCTTATCTGGCGCGTGGTGCGCTGCAGCAGTTGCACTCCGAGGTGCGCTTCAAGCTGCTTGATCAGCGTGGTGACTGACGCCCGGGGCAATTGCAGGCTGTCTGCCGCTTTGGCAAACCCGCCGAGTTCGACGATTCGGGTAAACACGCGCATGGCGTTGAAACGGTCCATTGCGAAGGCGTCTCTGGTGATTATTTGGAAATGACGAACAGTGATAGCAGTTTTAGCCGGTTTATCTTGTTTTTACCAAGATCAACACTGTGCCTTCACACCACGGGGAGTTGATTTCATGCAAACACGTCAATTAGGCAAAAACGGCCCGCAAGTGTCCGCCATCGGCCTGGGCTGCATGGGCATGACCGATTTCTATACCACCGGCGTGGACACCGGCGAGGCCATCGCCACCTTGCATCGCGCGCTGGAACTCGGGATCAACCTGCTCGACACCGCAGACATGTACGGCCCTCACACCAACGAAGAGTTGATCGGCAAAGCCATAACCGGTAAACGCGAGCAGGTGTTTCTGGCGAGCAAGTTCGGCATTGTCCGCGACCCGGCCAACCCCGGCGCCCGAGGCGTCAATGGGCGGCCGGAGTACATTCGCGCGGCCATCGACGGCACCCTCAAACGCCTCAACGTTGAAACCCTCGACTTGTATTACCAGCACCGGATCGATCCGCAGG
>NZ_JBFUKU010000518.1:0-1982 GCF_056400685.1 Pseudomonas sp. P5_A12
GAATACTACAGTATTAAAATACGTGGTCAACCCCCCCTCTAAAAATTCTTTTCCCTTACCAAAGAGTCCAGGTTGCCATTATGCAAACCTCCAAGATCCGTACAACACATTAGGCAGCAGAGAGCTCAGACCATGTCGTCACGTTCTAGCGCATCGACAGCAGCCCTGCACGCTTTGTAAGGAAATCGCATGGCTTGGAGCTGTGGGCGTTCAGCTGTCTTCCGATGAGCCTTAAAAATAAAGTCATCAAGACAGTTGCTCCTATATTGGAACGCATTCCCCTGCTCGCGAAAGCCATCACACGGTTTCATGCCCGACCTTTGCGGTCACAGCAACACTCAATTGCCATCAATCCAATTGATCACTGATCAGCCAAAGGTGCATGCTAGAGGGCTCGACTGCGCCTCATATCATTCCGAATGATAGTTACCTTCGCTTCATTCGATTCGTGACATACACCCTCGCCGCTCATCATCCGTCCATTCTCAATACATTGGCGGATGCATCCATGGAACAATCACTCAAACACTTGCGCTTCCCGTTGGCCCYGCTGGCCGTACTGGTGATGAGCGCCTGCGGCAAGGCTCCGGAGTCTGCCACGACGATGCCTGCGGCCAAAGTCAGCGTCGCCAAGGTGCTGGAACAACCGGTCAACGAGTGGGACGAATTTACCGGGCGCCTCGAAGCCCCGGAAACGGTAGAAATTCGTCCACGGGTCTCCGGGCAGATTGATGAAGTGGCGTTCACTGAAGGCGCACTGGTCAAGAAAGGCGATTTGCTCTTTCAGATCGACCCGCGTCCTTTCCAGGCAGAGGTCCGCCGCCTCGAAGCCCTGGTTGCCCAGTCCCGCGCCAACGCAACCCGTAGTGAAAACGAAGCCCAGCGCGGTGAACGCCTGCGTACCAGCAACGCAATCTCCGCCGAACTGGCCGACTCGCGCACCAGTGCAGCTCAAGAGGCCCGCGCCGCTGTCGGTGCTCTTCAGGCGCAGTTGGACCTGGCCAAATTGAACCTGAGCTTCACCCGCGTCAGCGCGCCAATCAGTGGTCGCGTCAGCCGTGCAGAAATCACCGCCGGCAACCTGGTGACCGCCGACACCACACCGCTGACCAGCGTCGTCTCCACCGATAAGGTCTACGCCTACTTYGACGCTGACGAACGCGTATTCCTCAAGTACACCCAACTCGCCCGCCAGGGCAAACGCGGCGCTACCACTCCGGTTTACATGGGCCTGTCCGACGAAGACGGCAACCCGCACCAGGGCGTGATGAACTTCATCGACAACCAGGTCAACCCGAAAACCGGCACCATTCGCGGTCGCGCAGTATTCGACAACGCTGATGGCAGCTACACCCCTGGCCTTTATGCGCGCCTGAAACTGGTGGGCAGCGGCACCTATTCCGCCGTACTGATCAATGACGAAGCGGTCGGCACCGATCTGGGCAAAAAATTCGTACTGGTCATGGATGCCGACAACAAAACGGCCTACCGCGCCGTCGAGCTGGGGCCGAAGATTGAAGGGTTGCGCATCGTGCGCAACGGCCTGAACAAGGATGACACCGTCATCGTCAAGGGCCTGCAACGGGTACGCCCTGGCTCGCCGGTCACTCCTGAAGTGATCCCGATGGCCAGCGAGCAGACCCTCGCTGCTCTGGCTCAACAACGACAAGCGCTGGAAGCCAGCAACCTGCCCCAAGTCGCACCTGCCAAGGTCGTGCCGGGTGTGGTTGTGAAACTGGCTGCTGCGACTCCACGCGATTAAGGGATATCGACTCCGATGAATTTTTCCCAATTCTTCATTTCACGACCGATCTTTGCAGCGGTGTTGTCGCTGCTGATCCTGATCGCCGGCGCCATCTCGCTGTTCCAGTTGCCGATCAGCGAATACCCGGAAGTCGTGCCGCCGACCGTTGTGGTCCGTGCCAACTTCCCGGGTGCCAACCCTAAAGTCATCGGTGAAACCGTGGCCGCTCCTTTGGAGC
>NZ_JBFUKU010000519.1:0-1977 GCF_056400685.1 Pseudomonas sp. P5_A12
CCCTTCAAGCATCCGCGCGACGACCGCGTTTATCGCTGGTGACTGCGGGTTGCTCGCCGATGAACGCAGCGTACTCAAAAGCCTGCTCCAACAACCCGACTGGCGATTTTATCGGATGTTGCCAAAAACCCTTGAAGCCAGCGCCGATGCTCAGGTGTATCTGGCACAGCCTGATCGAAAAAGCCTGAAGCTGGTGCAAGCGGGGTTGCGCGAATGGCAGGAACGGGGCGGGCAGGCGAGGGCATGGGAGCTACGCAGCAATGCGATCATGCTCGACAGTTTGAAGGTCAGCGATGGGCTGGTGTGCCATTGAGGTGCTGGCTAAAGCACGGGATTGTATCGAAACCAGCGTCGGCATAGACCGCCCAAGCGAGCCTTGCCGATTGTGACCGTCCCGACGCCCAGGTCGTTGGTTGTCGATAGTTCATGCAATTACTGCATTTATGTAGAATTACGTTATGCGTAATGAGTATTTTACACGTAGAGGTCAGGGCCTCATCGTATAAAGCAGGCTGCATTTAAATTTAATCGCTATAAAGCTTCGGCATGCCTATAGAGCCATTATCGGCTCGTCCAATCCTACGAATAGTACCGAGACCGCGCGTGCGGATCGACCTGAACTGCCTGAGAAGGCATCTGGAGACGAACGTGCGTTATCTGACGAAATTGGCGGCCGGGATGGCCGCTGCATTGCTGTGCCTTGCTGCGAACGCGCAATCGCTGGTGGTAGGTGACCAAAGCTACAACGCCCAAGCCGTGATGGAGGCGGCGGGGGTACTTGATGATTTGCCTTATACCCTTGAGTGGAAGCAATTCACTGCCGGGTCGCCTGTCGCCGAGGCGCTCAACGTCGGCAGTCTTGACGTCGGGTTGCTCGGTGATGCGCCAGTGCTGTTCCTGGGCGCATTGGGCGCACCGATCAAGGTTATTGCAGTAGGCCGGCAAAATCTCGGTGGTGTGGCAATTCTTGTAAGCAAAGATTCGCCGATCCATAGCCTTGCGGATCTGAAGGGCAAGCGCGCGGCCATTTGGAAAGGCTCCTGGAGTCAGCAGCTACTGCTGACTGCGCTGGATAAAGCAGGTGTCCCACGAGACTCGCTGGATTTGCGCTATCTCAGCGCGTTGGATGCCTCCCACGCGCTGGACGGTGGGTCAGTTGATGTCATCGCTACTTGGGAGCCCTACGTCACGCAGCAGGAACGGCAAGGTGCGCGGATTCTGGCCACTGCTGATGGATTGATCCCTGCCCAGAGCTTCATCGCCGCCAACGCCAATTCAGTCGACGCCAAGCGCGCGCAAATCAGTGACTTTCTCCAGCGTCTGAAGAAGGCCCGTGATTGGGCTCTACAAAATCCAGCCAATACTGAGGCTTATGCTGATGCATGGGCCAAACGCACTCGGGCTGACGCTGAAATCGCGCGTGTCTGGTTTGCCCGAGCGCGCACGACCGTCGAGCCACTGAACCCGCAGGTACCTGCGGAGGCGCAGAAGACCGTGGACTTTTTCGCAAGCCTGGGTTTGGTCAAGTCCTACCCTGCAGCCAACCTGTTCGACAATTCATTCGCTGCGTCCTTGCAACCAGCCTTATCCAAAGCTCAGCCCTGAACGCTTCAGCCCGCATTGATGACTTCCCTGATCCATAAGGCATATTTTTGAAATGACAAAAAGACAGATCAAACTGGGCGCTCTGACGATGGGTTGTGGTGGGCCAGGTCGCCACAACCTGTGGCTTGATCCCGAATTGCCAGCCGATGCCAGCGTTAATGTCGACTGGTACATCGAGATTGCGCGACAGGCCGAGGCGGCACTCTTCGACTTGATGTTTATCGTCGACAGCCAGTTCATCACACCTGGGTCGCCATCCCACTACCTAAATCGTCTGGAGCCGCTGACGCTGCTATCAGCGATTGCCGTGAGCACTCGACATATAGGTCTGGTCGGTACGCTGACGACTTCTTACAACTCTCCCTATAACGT
>NZ_JBFUKU010000520.1:0-1971 GCF_056400685.1 Pseudomonas sp. P5_A12
GCAGGTGACAGATACAAGATACCTGACCATGTGAGGCTCTACTTTTGAAGTAGCCCCTTTCGTCGGGCTATATTGAGTCTCAATGATCGTCTGGAAAGTCAGAGCCCCCTCGCTCAGAAAGCAATAAGGGATTGCCGTAATCCTTTGGGATTCAGCAAGTGCCCCAGCCGCCATAAACATACCCAATGAGGCCGCGATCAGCTTTGTTCGCATTAGATGACGCTCATACTTTTGTCCGGCGGTTTAGGGAGACGTTGCAGTGACTGATGCTGTGGCCAGCTCAATTCTTCATGCAGGCATTCCTAATGATCGTATTGTCGAAACGCTGGTGCTGTACGCATCCAAGTCAACTCAACAGGAGACCCCCATGAAGATAGCAGTGATTTTGCTGGCAGCCACGGTTGCCTTGGGCACAGCTCAGCTGACGTTAGCCGACCAAGATGAATACTGCTCAGGCTTTGAGGAGGGCTACAAAAGCGTAGCGGGTGATACTGCTGCGACTCCCGCGTGCCCGGCTGCGCCAGCCACACCTGCTGGGTCTACTGACTTTAGGGAAGGGCTTAAGGATGGGATGGAAGCGGCTGAGGGTTAGGAAGACTCGCCATTTTGAGTAAGTGCGTTTAGCGCCCGTTTTCGAGGGCGTCGCCAACCGTCGCCGAAACACGCGGCGAGACCTTCCACCCGTAGGCACTTTTGGTGGTGAAAGCTACGCCGCCGAAGGTGAATACCTATAGGCGGCGGAGGTACGGCGGAGGTGAGCCCGCGCCAACGGCTAACGGCTACGAAGGTGAAGATTCAGCCAGCAGCGGACGTGCCAGGAATAGGCCCGAAAGGGCCAGTTCCAGAATTCCAACGCCCTTTAAGACAGACTGAAAAAACAGAGATATTTACGAGAGGAAGAGAGAGAAGGATATAAGGAACTATACCCTCCAACCCCCGCACCACGTGGCTTGTAGAGTTCCCAAAGCCCCTGGAACTCCTTGGAATTCCACGCCCACCACCGGCTCGCAGCGGCTTGTAGTTCCAAATTCCGAACCAGTTCTAGGTTTTTTTTGGAACTGGAAACGAGCAGTATTGAGGGATTTTCAACCCTCGCTGATAGCCGTATAAACCCTCTGATCGCCCACCTTCTGCTCGGTAATCTCCCCTCCCTCAATTAGCGCCGTGATTACCTGGTCGAGCTCAAATGGTCGCAAGGCAACGCTCTTCATCAGCTTCCCCCTAGGCATGTAGCCCATCTGGCATAAGCCGCCAAAACGTGCGTCCTTCACGTAGGCTTTCGCGTTGCGGATCACCTTCAGCACCTTGCTGCGCTGTTTTTCGAATGGTGAGCTGTGCATGCCCTCTCGAAGCAGCTTTTGAAGTGACGCTAACCCCCGACTGACCCAAGCAGCAGCCCAAACAACGTGCTCAGTTTTGATCTCCCCGCCATCGCCCAAAGCCACGCACCCAGCCACACGGATGGTCTGTTCCTCAACCCGTGCCCACAGAGCAGGAACCTCTGCCTCGGCCTGGAGATCCTCAACAAGCCGTATCAGCTCTTCCTCCGCACCGCTTGCATAGTCCATCGGCTCCGGCGTCTGGGGGGTCGGCGGTGCTGGTGGTACCAGTGCACGCAGCCTATCGCGCAGCGATTCTGGCAGTGAGAACTCCTGTCTGCGATTAACCTGCGCAGTGCCCGTCTGAAGAACCACCAACAGGCGGTTCAAAAAGCCGCTATCGATTGATTCCTGGCTCAGCCCGTCAGTCAGTGTGCTTGGCGTGGTAGTGCCGAGCAGGYAGGTGTAGGGCCGCTCTATCTTTCCGATGTTCTGTTTCACATCTGCGTAATGCTTGCCCGCGTAAGAGTTTCGGCCCAAGCCATACACAGTCATCAGCTCACGCAGCTGATCTTTCACATGCTGAGACCCGGTTTTGTTCAGCGCGGATTGCAGTACTAACCCAAGTTCATCGGTGCAGATGGCTACATGC
>NZ_JBFUKU010000521.1:0-1965 GCF_056400685.1 Pseudomonas sp. P5_A12
CTGTTCAATAGTTCGCAAGCTCAGGCCGGGCGCTTGATCAGCGGATTGATTGATGGCCGCAGCCCGGTAATCCGGCATACTTCCGGCGATGGCCGGGTGTCGGAAGTGCGTCTGTTGCCGGTCAAGTTCAACAAGGCATTCAGCGACTACCAGAGCTGCGTGGCGAAACTGCTGCCGAAGAATTTCGAACAGGTCAAAAAGTCTGAAGTCGGCTTCCCGGGGTCAAGCATTGATCTTGACCCGCAGGCCAAGGCTCAGTTGCAGGTGATGCTGGAGTTCATGAAGGCTGACCCGTCGGTGAATCATATCGAGCTCGACGGGCACTCCGACAACAGTGGCAATCGCCTTACCAACCGTGAGCTGTCACGCCGCCGCACCTTGGCGGTGATGGATTATTTCAAGGCCAACGGCATTCAGGAATCGCAGATAACCATGCGCTTCCATGGTGAGCGCTACCCTGTGGTGCCGAACACCAACGCTGGCAATCGCGCGAAAAATCGACGGGTTGCGGTGCGCCTGGAACGTGTGGCGCCGACCGAACAAGGCGCGCCGCAAATCGCTACGAGCGATACCCCGGAAAATTCCTGACTCGCCGGTCATCGTCGCGCTCTCGACAGAATCTGTCGCTTCGTCGTCATAAGCTGTCGCGCCTCTGTAAATTACCGCGTTTGAGCGGTAGACTTCCCGGCTTTCCGTAGAACCCCGTGGAGTGATGGCATGGCGGACGTAAACAAGGTCGTTCTGGCGTATTCCGGCGGCCTGGACACTTCGGTGATCCTCAAGTGGCTGCAGGATACATATAACTGTGAAGTGGTGACGTTCACCGCTGACCTGGGTCAGGGCGAAGAGGTCGAACCTGCGCGCGCCAAGGCGCAGGCCATGGGCGTCAAAGAGATTTACATCGACGACTTGCGCGAAGAGTTCGTGCGTGATTTCGTTTACCCGATGTTCCGCGCCAACACCGTTTACGAAGGCGAGTACCTGCTGGGTACTTCCATCGCTCGTCCGTTGATCGCCAAACGCCTCATCGAAATCGCCAACGAAACCGGCGCTGACGCCATTTCCCACGGCGCCACCGGCAAGGGCAACGACCAGGTTCGTTTCGAACTGGGCGCGTACGCCTTGAAGCCAGGTGTGAAAGTGATCGCTCCGTGGCGCGAATGGGACCTGCTGTCCCGTGAAAAGCTGATGGATTACGCTGAAAAGCACAACATCCCGATCGAGCGTCACGGCAAGAAAAAATCCCCGTACTCGATGGATGCCAACTTGCTGCACATCTCCTATGAAGGCGGCGTGCTGGAAGACACCTGGACCGAGCACGAAGAAGACATGTGGAAATGGACCGTCTCCCCGGAGAACGCTCCAGACAAACCGCAATACCTGGAACTGACCTACCGTAACGGCGACATCGTTGCACTGGACGGCGTCGAAATGACCCCGGCCACCGTGCTGGCGACCCTGAACCGTATCGGTGGTGAACACGGTATCGGTCGTCTCGACATCGTCGAGAACCGTTACGTGGGCATGAAGTCCCGTGGCTGCTACGAAACCCCTGGCGGCACCATCATGCTGCGCGCTCACCGTGCGATCGAATCGATCACGCTGGACCGCGAAGTGGCTCACCTCAAAGACGAGCTGATGCCGAAATATGCCAGCCTGATCTACACCGGTTACTGGTGGAGCCCTGAGCGTTTGATGCTGCAACAAATGATCGATGCGTCCCAGGCCCACGTGAACGGCGTGGTTCGCCTGAAGCTGTACAAGGGCAATGTGATTGTTACGGGGCGCAAGTCTGACGAATCGTTGTTCGATGCCAACATCGCAACCTTCGAAGAAGACGGCGGCGCTTACAACCAGGCCGACGCGGCGGGCTTCATCAAGCTCAACGCCTTGCGTATGCGCATTGCTGCGAACAAAGGCCGGAAGCTGTTCTGAGCCCTTTGAAGCGGTAATAGAGGTGTGGCC